>CAYMOD010000024.1:0-6646 GCA_964391945.1 uncultured Rhodobacterales bacterium
CGGTACCAGGCGACCGTCTCCTCGGTGATGTCGCGGATCGGCCGGCCGGTCTCGGCCGCGCGCGCGTTGATCTTGTCGTCGACGTCGGTGATGTTGCGCACGTAGGTGACGTGATCCGCGCCGTAGACGTGGCGCAGGAGGCGGAAGAGCACGTCGAAGACGACCACCGGCCGGGCATTGCCGATATGAGCGCGGTCATAGACGGTGGGGCCGCAGACATACATCCGCACATTGCCGGGATCGATCGGCGCGAAGGATTCCTTCTGCCGGGTGCGGGTGTTCCAGAGGGTGATCGCGACCATATTAAGCCCTCTCGCAGCCGCCCGCCCATGGGCGCCCACGCGTGAAACCCCCCTCAAGTGGTTGATTTCAAAGCGTGGGTAAAAGTTGATCAATCCTTGACGACGCGCTCTAGCACGTCGCGGGCCGGACCGGAAGCGGGAGAAGGCGAGAGGCTGGACGCGACCCAGGCGGGACTCGTTGCGGCTGCTTCCTTCCGGACCTGACCGGGTTGGCGAGGCGCCTGCCCGCGCCAACCTCTCGCCGCCCATATACGGGGGGCGCGCGCGGGCTTCAAGCGGCGAGGCGTCCCATCCGGCGCTGCGCCGGAAACCTCCCCGCCCGCCGCGGGTTGACCCTCCGGGGCTGTATCGGGAGCGGGGCCATGTCGGACTATCAACGGCGATACGACGCGGCGCTCGCCGAGGCGACACGAGCCGGTCTCGGCCGCCGCATTGTCGAGCCTCTGCACTTCCGGCTCCTGCGAAGGCTCGGCCTCCGGGTGCGGCCGCCGCATTACGCATCGTTCCCGGCCAACATGATGGGCCACGGCTTCGTTTTCGCGCTGGTCTGGGGCGTGCTGATGTGGCTGCTCATCTGGCAAGGCCGCGTGCCCGCCCCCTACGCCGCGGTGGCGGCCTTGTTCGCGGGCATCGTCTTCGGCCTCGTCGTCGCCTTTCTCTACCGCGGCACCGCCCAGCGCCACGACCTCAGCCGCTGGGAGGACCTCGGCAGATAGGCGCGCTTGTCTACGCCCACCGCCTCGGGCAAGGCTGCGCGCAGCCGGACGGGAGAAACCATGCGAAGCGCCGAGGATGTCCTTTTCTCGCGGGGCGGGATCGACCGTGCCGCGCATCTGCGCAGCGAACCGGCGATGCTTGCCGCCCTCGCCTCGCGCGGCGACGCCCGCGCCGTTGCCTACTGGCGCGGCAAGGCACTCGTCGCTTGTGCGGAACCCATACGCCCCGGCTGGCTCGCGCCCGATCATCCCGTCTTTGCCGAACATGGCGGCGAGCGGGTGTTCCTCGGCCTCGAAAACGGCGCGGCGCGATTTGCGATCGACGTCTCGTCCTGGGATGACCCGGAAGCCGACGGCGAATCACTTGGACGCTTCGCCGACGCGACCCTCAACCGCCATCCGCTGATCGGCGCGGATCTCGCCTTTGCCGAACTGCGCGCCAACATGGCCGTGCTCGATGCCGAGGGCGCGGGCGTGGCGGCGACGGCCAGGGGCATCCTCGGCTGGCACGCGAGCCACCGCTTCTGCGCCCGCTGCGGGGCGGCCACCACCGCGGCCGAGGCCGGCTGGCGGCGCATCTGTCCCGCCTGCGGCGCTCACCACTTTCCGCGCACCGACCCCGCGGTGATGATGCTGGTGACGCATGGCGAGCGGGTGCTGCTCGGCCGCCAGCCGGGCTGGGCGGAGGGGATGTACTCGCTCCTCGCCGGTTTCGTGGAGCCGGGCGAGAGCCTTGAGGCCGCGGTCCGGCGCGAGACGATGGAGGAGGCCGGGATCGCCATCGGCCGCGTGCATTACCTCGCGAGCCAGCCCTGGCCGTTTCCGTCGAGTCTGATGATCGGCTGCGCCGCCGAGGCGCTCGGGCAGGAGATCCACCGCGACCCCGGCGAACTCGAGGCGGCGCGCTGGGCAACCCGCGAGGAGGTGGTCGAGGGTCTCGCCGGACGCGACGCGGGGCTGAAACCGGCGCGGGCGGGTTCGATTGCGCATTTCCTCCTCGCGGCCTGGGTGGCCGACCGGCTCGCCTGAAGCGGACGCCAGCGGACGCCCGCCACCGCGCCATCGGCATACTCCCGCCGGGAGCGCAGCGGGCGTACGGGCGGGGCTGTTTACGGGAAACCGGCGCTTATAGATGGGCATGGATCGACGGTGGAGCGGAGTGACCCGCCCTCGCGGTTGGAAAAATGGACGGAAAGGACGTTTCATGCAGATCAGGACTCCCCTCGCGGCGACGGCGATCGCCCTCGGCATGACCTTCGGCGGCGCGGCCCTCGCGCAGGAGGCGCCCGCACCCGAGGCAGCCCCGGCGGCTCCGGCGGAAGCCCCGGCCGCAGCGGCGAACTACACCCCCGAACAGCTCGATGCCTTCGTGGCGGCGGCGCTCGAGGTCAGCGGCATCCAGCAGGAGGCCGCCGCGGAGCTGATGACCACCGAGGATCAGGCCGGCCAGGACGAGGTGCTCCAGCAGGCCAACGACCGGATGGTCGAGGCGATCGAGGCCCAGGAGGGCATCACCGTGCCCGAGTATATCGAGATCGCCGAGACCGCGGAGACCGATCCCGAGCTTCGCGACCAGCTCGAGGAAATGATCATCGCCGCTCAGGGCGTCGGCGACGCGGAAGTCCCGGTCCAGCAGTAAGACGCACCGTCCGGTCCGCCTCTGCGGGTGGACCGGGCCTTCGCGGATGGGGACGGGCGCAACTGCGCGCCGCATTTCAGGGTGCCTGGTCCGATTGCACCGGACCGGGCTCCCTGTGTTGCTGACGGGGCGCGCCTTCCCGGTCAGCAGGCGGGTCTACCTGACCTGCTTCGCAATCGCTCCAGAGACTGCTCGGGACGATCCGGAGTAGCCCCCGTTCCGCATCCCCGCTAATCTCGCGCTGTCGACCGACCCGGGAGAGACGGATGCGCGCCATGCAGATCGCCGCGCTCGGCGCGCCTCTGGTCGCAGCCGAGGTCGCCCGCCCCCAGCCCGGACGGGACGAGGTCCTGCTGCGCGTCCATGCCTGCGGCGTCAACTTCGCCGACACCCTGATGCAGACGGGCCGCTATCAGGAGAAACATCCTCTCCCCTTCACCCCCGGCATGGAGGTCTGCGGCACCATCGAGGCGTCCGGCCCCGGGACGGGGACCCTCCCTCCCGGCACCCGGGTCGCCTGTTTCGCCGGACATGGCGGATTTGCAGAATATCTCACCGCCCCCGCACGGCTCTGCGTGAGGGTGCCCGATGCGATGCCGGACACGGAGGCGGCAGGTTTCCTCATCGCCTACGGAACGTCGCATCTCGCGCTCGACCATCGCGCGCGGCTACGGCCCGGCGAGACGCTGCTCGTCCTCGGCGCCGCCGGCGGCGTCGGCCTGACCGCGGTCGAGATCGGCAAGCTGATGGGCGCGCGGGTGATCGCCTCGGCCCGCGGCGCCGACAAGCTCGCGGCGGCGGCGGCGGCGGGCGCCGACCACCTGATCGAGGCGGACGCGGATCTGCGCGCGGCGGTCAGGGATCTGGGCGGCGCCGATGTCGTCTACGACCCGGTCGGCGGCGCCGCCTTCGAGGCCGCGATGCGCGCGACCCGGCCGGGCGGGCGGCTGCTGCCCCTCGGCTTCGCCTCGGGCGAGGTGCCCCGGATCCCGGCGAATATCCTCCTCGTCAAGAATCTCACCGTCCACGGCCTCTACTGGGGCGCCTATGCGACGCTCGCGCCGGAGGTGCTGACGGGAAGCATCGCGACGCTCTTCCGCTGGTATGCGGAGGGCCGGCTGAAGCCGCATGTCAGCCATGTCCTGCCGCTCGCCGACGCGAACGCGGCGCTCGACCTCCTGCGCGAGCGCCGCGCTACCGGCAAGGTCGTGGTGCAGGTCGCCTGACCCTTCCCGCCGCCACCGCCTTCCCCCACCGGCTTCTCCCATGGCTCAATCCCGCACCCGCAGCACCTGCGCGGGCCGTGCCCGGAGCGGCCGGATCGCGAAGGCGAGACCGGCGAGGAGGTTGAGCCCCGCGCCGCCCGCGACGATCAGGAGGGCGGACAACGGCTCGAACCGGTAGGCCGTGTCCATCACGAACACCGTGACCCCCCAGCCGGCGAGCGCGCCCGCCGCGATCGCCACCAGCCCCGCTGCCGCCCCGAGGAGCGCCGAACGCGCCGCGAAACTCCCGAGGATCGACAGGCGGGTCGCCCCGAGCGTCTTCAGCACCGCGGCCTCAAAGGTCCTGAGCCGCTCCCCCGCCGCCGCCGCGCCGATCAGCACGACAAGGCCGGTGACGAGCGTCACTGCCGCCGCCCAGCGGATTGCCGCCGTCAGCGCGGCGAGCGCATCGGCCACCCGGTCGATTGCCGCGCGCACGCCGACCGCGGTGACGTTCGGGAATGCCTCGCCCACCGCGCGCAGGAGGGGCGCCTCCGCCTCCGCCCCCGCATGGACGGTCGCGATATGCGTGTGCGGCGCCCCGGCGAGCGCAGCGCGGTCGAAGATCATGACGAAGTTGATGCCGAGGCTCTCGAACGCCACCCGGCGCAGATTCGCGACCTTCGCCGCCATCTCCCGGCCGAGCACGTTCACGCTGATCATGTCGCCGACGCCGATGCCGATCTCGCGCGCCTCCTCCTCCGCGAAACTCACGAGCGGTGGGCCCGCGTAGTCTTCCGGCCACCATTCGCCGTCGGTCAGCACCGTGCCGGGCGGTTGCGCCGCCGCGTAGGAAAGGCCGCGGTCGCCGCGCACCACCCAATGGCCGCCCGCCACCTCCCGCGCCGGTCGCCCCTTGATCGCGGTGACGATGCCCCGCAGCATCGGCGCCGTCTCCACGGCCTCGACACCCGGCACCGAACGGGCGAGGTCGAGGAACCCGTCGCGCTGGTCATTCTGGATATCGACGAGGAAATAGGCCGGCGCCCGCTCGGGCAGTTCCGTCGCCAGCACCTGACGCAGGTTCCAGTCGATCTGGCCGACCGCCGCGAGCACGGCGAGGCCGAGCCCGAGCGAGAGCACCACCGAACCCGTCTCCCCCGTCGGCCCGCCCACCGCGCCGAAGGCGAGCCGGAGCCATGGCCGCCCGTTCGCCACGCCGGCGCGCTTCAGCCGCCGCGCAAGCATGGCGACGCCGCGCGCCGCCGCGAGCAGGAGCGCCAGTACGCCCATCACCCCCGCCGCCGCCCAGAGCGCGAGCCCCTCGCTTCCGGCGAGAACCGTCGCGACAAGCACAAGAAGGGCAACCAGACCGCCGATCAGGACGAGATAGGGCCGCCGCGGCCGGCCCGGCGCCCCTGCAGCGAGATCGCGGAAGAGCGCCGCCGCCCTGAGGTCACGCGCCCGCGCCAGCGGCCAGATCGTGAAGATGGCGGCCACGAGGAGCCCGTAGAGCGCGGCTTCGGCCAGCGGCCGGGGATAGACGCCGAAGACCACCGGCACCGGCAGCCGGTCGGCGAAAGCCGGCCCGATCACGAGCGGGATCGCCGCCCCGACCGCAAGGCCGATCCCGACGCCGATGAGCGCGAGTATCCCGATCTGCACGAGATAGACCGCGAACACCGTCCGCCCCGTCGCCCCGAGCGTCTTCAGGACCGCGATCGTCCCGGTCTTGCCCTCGAGATAGGCCCGCACTGCCGAAGCGACGCCAACGCCGCCGACCGCGAGCCCGGCGAGGCCCATCAGGATCAGGAACGCCGACAACCGCTCCACGAACCGCTCGATCCCCGGCGCCGCGCGGCGCGCATCGCGCCACCGCAACCCACTCTCGGGCATCGCCGCCGCGGCGGCTTCGCCCAGCCGGTCAAGGTCGGCGCCGGGGGGCAGCGCCATCCGGTAGTGGCTCTCGAAAATCGTGCCGTCGCCGAGGAGGCCGCTCTCCGCAAGCGCGGCGCGCGCGACAATAACCCGCGGCCCGAGGCCAAATCCCGCCCCCGCCGCGTCCGGCTCCAGTTCGAGGATGCCGGTCAGGCGGAAATCCTGCGTCCCGAGCCGCAGGACGTCACCCGGCGCGATCCCGAGCCGATCCACCAGCACCCGCTCGGCCACCAGCCCCGGCAGATCGCCGCCCGACCCGAGCGCGGCGCGGAAATTTCCGCCGCCTTCGAGCCGCACCTCCCCATAGAGGGGGTAAAGCGCGTCCACGCCCTTGACCTGCACGAGCACCCGCTCGGCCGCCCCGTCCTCCGGGCCGTGGGCCGCCGCATCGCTCCGCGGGGCATGGACTGCCATCGAGCGGAACTCGACGATCTCGGAAACCGCGCGGGCGTTCGCCTCCATCCACGCCCGCTCCTCCGGTACGGCGAAGCGGTGGGTGAAGCGGATCTCGGCATCGCCGCCGAGGATGAGCGCTCCCTCCTGCGCGAGCCCGTTCTCGATCGAAACGCGTACCGAGCCGATGGCCGCGATCGCTGCGACGCCGAGCGCGAGGCAGGCCACGAAGACCCGGAACCCGCGCAGGCCGCCGCGCAACTCGCGGAGCGCGATCCGGACCGCCGCCCTCACTCGGCGGCTTTCGCGAAGGCCTCGAGCCGTCCGTCACGGAGGCGGATCACCCGGTCGCAGCGCGAGACGAGGTCGGGCGCATGCGTCACCATCACCAGCGTCGCCCCCCGCCGCGCCCGCAGATCGAACAGCAGTTCGATCACGCCCGCGCCCGTCGCG
>CAYMOD010000024.1:6656-15605 GCA_964391945.1 uncultured Rhodobacterales bacterium
GAGATTGCCGGTCGGCTCGTCGGCGAGCAGGATCTCGGGACGGGTCACGCAGGCGCGCGCGAGCGCCACCCGCTGCTGCTCGCCGCCCGACATCTGCGCCGGATAATGCCCGGCACGATCCGCGAGTCCGACCGCCCCGAGCTCCGCCTCGGCTTTCGGAAGCGCCTCGCGGTCACCGGCAAGTTCGAGCGGCAGCGCCACGTTCTCGAGCGCCGTCATCGTCGGGATCAGGTGGAAGGACTGGAACACCACCCCCATATGATCGCGGCGGAACCGGGCGAGATCGTCCTCGCCCATCCGCGTCAGATCGCGTCCGAGCACGGTGACGCTCCCCGCGCTCGCCGCTTCGAGGCCGCCCATGATCATCAGGAGCGACGACTTGCCCGATCCCGATGGGCCGACGAGCCCCAGTGCCACCCCCCTCCCGACCTCGAGACTGATGTTGCGGAGGATCTGGACCGGGCCGACATTGCCCGACAGGGTGAGAGAGACATTGGATAACGCGATCACGGGAGACGCCATGAAGAACCTGCTCATGCCTGCGGCTGCGCAACGTTATCGGACGGGGACGAGGGCGGGCAAGCTCGTGGCGGCGGCGCTCGCCTTCGCGTATTTCACCCTCCCGGCAGCCGCCGAAATCCGGATCGCGGCGCTCGGCGATTCCCTCACCCAGGGATTCGGCCTTCCCGAAGGCGAAGGATTCGTGCCGCAGCTCGAGGCCTGGCTGCATGCGAATGGCGCGGAGGACGTCACCGTCATCAACGCCGGGGTCTCGGGCGACACCACCGCGGGAGGCCGCGCGCGGGTGGACTGGGTCCTCGCCGACGCGCCCGACGCCGTCATCGTCGCCCTTGGCGGCAACGACATCCTGCGCGGGATCGACCCGGCGACGACGCGCGAGAATATCGACGCGATCCTGGCGGCGATCAACGAGAAAGGACTTCCGGTCCTCCTCGCCGGCCTGCCGGCGTGGACGAACTACGGCGCCGGGTACAAGGAGGCGTTCGACGCGATCTTCCCCGACCTCGCCGCGAAATACGACGCGATCCTCTATCCCAATTTCCTCGGCGGGATCGGCGAGCGGCTCGAGGAAGGGCTTGCGCGCCGCATGATGCAGGAGGACGGCATCCACCCGAACGCGGCCGGCGTCAGGGCAACGGTCGAGGCGATCGGACCCGTGGTGCTCGACCTCGTCGAACGCGTGCGGGAAACATCGCCGCAAGCCGCACCCGAGGGGTGACATCCGGGTGGAAATTGGCGATAAAATCCTCGCGCATATGGTGCGTCGCGCTTGAACTGGGGCGGCGCCCGCCAATATCTTGCAAGGCAGCGGTGGATCACGTCCGCCGCAGAACAACCGGATCTCAGGAGGATTTTCATGGCTGATTACGAGACTGTCCGCCGGACGGGGACAGGCGCTCGCACGGCTCAGATTGACGAGGGCCTGCGCGCCCACATGAACAAGGTCTACGGTCTGATGGCCGTGGCGATGGTCATCACCGGCCTCGTCGCCTGGATCGTCGGTACCGATTTCGCGCGCGCCCTCGCCGGCGAGCCGACGGTGATCCTCCCGGCCGAGATGGTCGCCGCCATGTACACCTCGCCGATCCGCTGGGTGATCATGTTCGCGCCACTGCTCTTCGTGTTCGGCTTCGCGGCCGGCATCAACCGCATGTCGGATGCGACGGCTCAGACGGTGTTCTGGGTGTTTTCAGGGGTGATGGGCCTGTCGCTCGCGTGGATCTTCGCGGTCTTCACGGGTGTCTCGATCGCGCAGACCTTCTTCGTCACCGCGATCGCCTTCGCGGGGTTGAGCCTCTACGGCTACACGACGAAACGCGATATCTCCGGCTGGGGCGCCTTCCTGATCATGGGCCTGATCGGCCTGATCGTGGCGATGATCATCAACATCTTCGTGGCCTCCGCCGCGATCCAGTTCGCGATCTCGGTGATCGGTCTCCTGATCTTCGCCGGCCTCACCGCCTACGACACCCAGCGGCTCAAGAACGAGTATCTGGTGATGCGCGGCACCGAGGGCGAAGCCTATCTCGGCAAGGCCGCCATCCTCGGCGCACTGTCGCTCTACCTGAACTTCATCAACATGTTCATGTTCCTCCTCCAGTTCCTCGGCCAGCGCGAGTGATCCGGACCAGGAGCGAGGCGCCTGCTGCCGGCCAGTAACATCGGTATCAGGTTCAGACCTGCCGGCCACACCGCCGGCAGGTCTTTTCCGTTCCGCTGAATTCTGCCTCTTTCATTCCCCTGCCGTGCGAAACAGGGCGCCCATGCCGCCATGGATACAGTCCCTCGGCGGTGGCATCGGGAGCCGCCCCGCTGCCATGGCACCAGCCAACCGCCATGGATCCGGGTCGCTCGGGCCCATGCTCGGCCGACATGGCGCCATGCACCCTCCTGCTGCTTCCGGAGGGGTTGCGACCCGTGCCGGTTCCGTCAGCCCAACAGGTTGCTACTCGACATGCTCCGCCGGCGCCCCGAGCGTATCGGCCATATAGGCGCCGCGGCTTCCCATCGGTTCTTCCGGGGGCCTGGTCGTGTCCCGCCGGGTCTGGTGCTCCATCTCCGCGTTCACTTGCGCGCCGACGATCAGGATGAGCACCGAGAGCCAGATCCAGAGGAGAAATCCCACCACCGCACCGAGCGAGCCATAGGTCGCCTGATAATCGGCGAAGTTGCGCAGGTAGATGGAATAGCCGATCGACGCCACCACCCAGACCAGTGTCGCCATCACGCTCCCCCAGGACAGCCAGCGCCACGCGGTGGGCTCCCGGCTCGGCCCGTAGCGGTAGAGAAGCGCGATGATCGCCGTGAACATCGGCAGCAGCAGCGCCCAGCGCATGGCGCGCACCGCCGCATCCGCGAGCGGCCCGAGATCGATGATGGCGAGCACCGCCGGCACCAGCGCCACCGCGAAGACCAGCATTGCCGCCAGCAGGAAGCCGCCGAAGGTGAAGGTGAAGGTGACGAGGTGGAGCCTCAGGAAGCTTCGCTTCTCCTGCTCGCCATTGGCGATGTTGAGCGCCTCGAACACCGCCTTCACCCCGTTGTTCGCGGTCCAGAGCGCGAAGGCGAGCGACAGGACGAGCCCGATGCCGAGCGCCCCCGCATCCTGTGCCGCGAGGTCGGTGAGCTCCCGCGTGATGATCTGCAGCACCTCGTCCGGCAACAGGCCCTCGAGCGCCACGGCGCTCTCGACAACGGAGAGCGGATCGGCGATCAGCCCGAAGAGCGAGATGAACACCGCCAGCGCCGGGAAGAGCGCAAGCAGCAGATAGAAGGTCACCCCGCCCGCGACCAGCATCACGCGATCCTGCCAGAACTTCCAGTAGAGCCGGACGAGTATGTCCTTCCAGCCGCGCGCGGGGATCGCGCCCGGCCGGTCGGCGAACCGCCCGCGCCCGGCGTCCCCCCGGTGATCCGCCTCCGCCGGCTTTTCCGCCGCCGGTTTTCCCGTCATCGGCGTCGCCTCCCGTCGCGCTGCCCTCCGGTGCAGCGGAGAGGCAACAACCCGGCGCCGCCTTCTGTTCCGGAGCCAAGACCCGGCCCGCCCGGCGCAACCGGCGCCGGCCGGTCTCAGCGCCAGAAGGGCCGGAGCGCCGCGAACTTCTTCCAGGCCGGCGCCAGATCCTTTCGCACCGTCGTCTCGCCCGCAGCGAACGAGCCGAGCATCCAGCCCGCGGCACGCTCGGCCCGGGGATCGGTTCCCACTTCCGCGAGCAGCGCCTCGGCGGTCGCCTCGTCGTTGATGGCGCCGAACCGCTCCTGAAGCGTCTTCATCGCCTTGAGGAACTTCCGGTGGCGCCTGCCGCTGTAGAGCGGCGCCGCGAGATCGGCGGTGTAGCGCAGCTTCTTCACGTCCTTGCGGAGTTCGTGAAGCCCCTCGATGTCGAGGTCCGCGAGATGCCTGCCCCGTTTCGCCACCTTGCGATAGCGCGCGTCGAGCATCGCGGGCGCGCGTTTCGCGATCTTGCCGCCGGGTTCGCCCTCCCCGCCACGCCAGGCCCGGGTCTCGATCAGCTCGCCGAGGTCGAGCACGAACCGCGTCGCCTCCGGTCCCGCGAGCACCTCGCGCACCTCGGCGCGGATCTGCTCGCGCCGGGGCTCGAGCGTGGCGACAAGACTTGCCTGCAAGTCGCCCCCGAGCCCTCGCGTGCCGGCGCGGGGGATGATCTCCCCGATCAGCACGTCGAGATCGCGCAGCCTGCCCACCTCGCTCCCGATCCGTCGTGCCGCCGCGCCGGCCTTCACGAAGGCCTTGCGCCCGAGCGCATCCCGGAAGGCGATGATGGCCGATCTGAGCCGGCGCAGGCCGACCCGAAGCTGGTGCACCGCCTCCATGTCCTTGCCATCGACGGCGAGGGCGAGGTTGTCGCTGATCTGCGCGTGGCAATCGCGCAGGATCGCCAGCGCCGCCTCCTCCACGCTCGCCTTCGGCGCATAGCCCGCCTCTCCAGCATGACGCGGCCGGCGCGGCAGATCGGCGCGTCCGGTCCGGGCGAGCCTGAGACCCCGCGCCGCCTTCGGCTCGTCGGAGAAACGCAGCGGCCCGGTCGGAAACAGCATGCGCGCCACGTCGAAGACCGCGCCCACCTCCCCCTCGAGAAGCTCGAGCTCCGCCTCGCGGATCGGCGCCGAGAGCGCGCCCGCGATCACCTCGCCCCGGTCGATGGCAACCTCCACCACACCCCGCTCCGTGCGCAGACGCGCAGTGTCGCGTTTCACCCGTGTCTCGAAGACCGGCGCGATCGCTTCGCCCGCGCCCAACTCGCGGATCTCGGCCATCAGGGAGGGCATCTCGCCGTCATCGAGCAGCAGTTCACCCGCCGGTGCCGGCCGTTCATACTCGGTCGCCGCGAACAGGCCGAGGCTGCCCTGCCGCGGCCGCTTCTTGACGGTCTGCACCCAGCCGCTGTCGACCTTGCGCAGCCGGAGCGCGATTCGCGCCTCCGCCAGCGCGAATTCCGGGGTGTCGTGATAGATGGAGACGAGGGTTCGGGTCTGCACCGGCCCCTCGCGAAGCGGCGAATTCGAAAGCTCGTGCCGCAATTGCGCCTCGGCTTCGCCGCCGAGCTGAAGCTTCATCTCGGTCTCGATGCTGCCTTCCGCCTGGAAAGATCTTGCCGCTTCGCCTTCCGGTGCTAGCGTCGAGATATAGGGAGGGATTCCGATGTTCATGGCAACTCCACTCTCGAATCGCGACCGCCGCTGCTGGCGGTTCCGGAACCTGCCGGGAACTACCGGCATTACAGAACCGTTGGTTCCTCCGGTTCAGGCCACGTCCAGAACGAGTCGAGACGTCATGACTGGATATCTTGCCGTCAGGAGAAAGCCTAGTCGTCCCGCGCACAGGACCACCCTCCCTCCGGTGCAACGGCAGGGCTTGCAGGGGAGCTGACAGCCATGTCGGACGCCTGTCTTGGGATTGCGAAGGACTTCGTCCGGGCGGGGATCGAGCGTGCCGGCATCCCGCTCACCAACACGCTCGAAGCCTATCTTTCGCTCACCTTCGCACGTTTCATCGGCAGGCAGATCGGCGTCGATCTCCTGACGGTACGGATCACGCGGGCGATGGACGCGAACGCGCCGCGCGACATCATGCGGGCGCTCGCGGACGAGTGCCTGATCGCCTGCGCTCTTTTCGAGCGGCGGCTGAGGCGTAATGGCCCGGTGCGTCATTACATCGGCCTCGGCCAGGCCACTTACGACGCCGCCGCGATGACCGAGCAGGCTTACGGCTTCATCCATATGCGCGACGTGATCGCTTCTGCCGCGGACCGCGCCGAAACCGGGGACGGCGGCATCCTCCTCGATCGCGCCCGCGGCGGCAGCACCGCCGCACGGAGCGAACTCGAAGCCCGGAACGTCGTGCTCGGCCCATGGGCGAAACCGAAAGACGGCCTCCTCTGGCGCTGACAACCCGGCCCCGACCGCAGCAGTCGGAGCGGGCGCGGGATCACGTTTGCCCTTGAACGGATCCTGGAGCGCGTCCGGTCCGATTGCCTCGGACTGGACGCTCTGTCCTGCTGACTGGTCGCACTTGCCGAGTCAGCAGATGGGTCGACCGGCTTCGAAATCGCTGGTCATGGGACAAGTTCGGATCTGGTGGCGCCTTCGCGCCGGGATTCACCCCGGCACCGCCTTCAGGGCGGGGGCGCGACATAGCGCGCCCCCGGCCCTCCGGCCGATGCTCTCACGCCAGCGCCTGCTCGCGCCGCTCCTTGCGCAGCCCGATGTAGGTCGCCACGCAGAGTAGAAGAAGCAGCATCGCGAAGGGGAAGCCCGTGGCCACGGCCATCGCCTGCAGCGCCGCAAGCCCACCGCCGAGCAGCAGCACGACCGCGACCAGCCCCTCGAACAGGCACCAGAAGATCCGCTGCGGCAGCGGGCCGTCGGTCTTGCCGCCCGCGGTGATGGTATCGATCACCAGGCTGCCCGAATCCGACGAGGTGATGAAGAACACGATCACCAGAATGACGCCGATGAGCGAGGTGATCCCGGCAAGCGGCATCTCGGTGAGCAGCATGAAAAGCCGGAGCTCGGTCGCGGCGGTGGCGATGTCCTCGGCGCCCCCGACGACGATGCCGTGGATCGCCGCGCCGCCGAACACGCTCATCCAGAGCGTGCAGACGATGGAGGGGATCAGGATGACGCAGGTGACGAATTCGCGCACCGTGCGGCCGCGGCTGACGCGCGCGATGAACATGCCGACGAAGGGCGACCAGGAGACCCACCACGCCCAGTAGAACGAGGTCCAGCCCTCGCGGAAATTGTCGTCCTCGCGGCCGAACGGGTTCGAGAGCGCCGGAAGCTCGGTGATATAGGCGCCGAGGCCGGTGACGAATCCCGAGAGAAGTTCCCTCGTCGGACCGGCGATGAGCACGAAGAGGAGGAGGAGCACCGCGAGGACCATGTTGATCTCCGAGGCACGCCGCACGCCCCTGTCGACGCCGAGGACGACCGAGAGCGTCGCGACCGCGGTGATGGCGAAGATCAGCGCCACCTTGAACCCGTCGTCCTGTCCGGTGCCGAACAGGAAGTCGAGACCGGCGGTCGCCTGCTCGGCGCCGAGGCCGAGCGAGGTGGCGAGGCCGAACAGGGTGGCGAAGACCGCCAGGACGTCGATGACATGGCCGATCGGCCCCCAGACCCGGTTGCCGAAGATCGGATAGAAGCCCGACCGCATCGAGAGCGGCAGTCCGTAGTTATAGGCGGCGAGGGCGAGCGCGAGCGCCACCACCGCATAGATCGCCCAGGGGTGCAGCGCCCAGTGATAGATCGTCGCCGCCATGGCGAGGCGGGTGGCCGCCTCCTCCGCGCCGGGCGCGCCGCCGAGGGGGGCCCAGGAGCCGGGCGTGCCCGCATCCTCGGCGACCGCGGCGATGTAATGATCGACCGGCTCGGCGACGCCGAAGAACATCAGGCCGATCCCCATGCCGGCCGCGAACAGCATCGCGAACCAGGCCGGATAGCCGAAGTCGGGTTTCGCATCCGCCCCGCCGAGGCGGACGCGGCCGAGCGGGGTCAGGATCAGCACCAGCCCGAACACGACGAAGATGTTGCCGGCAAGGAGGAAGAACCAGTCGAAATTGGCGGTCAGCCAGTTGCGGAATCCTCCGAAGAGTTCGGTGGATTCCCCCGGGAAGAGGAGGGCCGCGATGACGAAGGCGATGATGCTGACCGCGGCGATGACGAATACCGGGTTATGGATGTCGAGCGGCAGCGGCCCGATGTGAAGCTCGATATTGTCCTCGCCGATCTCATGTTCGACAGATGGATCGGTCGGCGTTGTTTCCGCCATTTCCTGTCCTCTTCTTGCTGTTGTCCCGACTTCCTCAGGCTACGCGAGAGCCGCGAATCCGGCCCGGTTGTCCCCGTATTTCATCAGCCGGCTGGCGCAGGATGCGCGGAAAGCCGCACAAGCGTAGGAGAGACGGTCCACGGACGCAACGCCGGCCACCGGGTCGTTCCACCGTCATTGACGGGAATGGCGGGCAGGGCCGGACGATGCGGAGCCGGCCGCGTGCCGCGACGCATCTCTCGCGGCCGCCATGCCTCCGGATGCCTTCGGCGCCCTGTCTCAGGAAGCGGTGCCAGGACCGCCGAGGCGGACGAGATCGGCACGGTCGAGGCGGCCGTCCTGCTCGCTCCAGTCGCGGTGATTGAGGACCGAACCATTCTCGCGCACATCGCGGACGGATTCGAGCGCGACATCGGCATAGACCCAGCCGGGAGCGTTCAGCTTGCCGATCGCGAGCACGCCATCCTCCGGGAAGCCGCGGTCAGGGGGCCCGTAGATCGCGGCGGCGCCGACATTCTCGTCGACG
Organism: uncultured Rhodobacterales bacterium; assembly: GCA_964391945.1. GTDB lineage: Bacteria > Pseudomonadota > Alphaproteobacteria > Rhodobacterales > Rhodobacteraceae > Amaricoccus. The sequence goes on from CAYMOD010000024.1 coordinate 14,999, forward strand.
GCGGGCGACCAGTCGACGGGGCCGACGGTGGGCGCCTGAACCGTCACGAACTGGTTCTCGAGCGCGCGCGCCTGCGCACCGATGCGGACCCGCCAGTAGCCCCGCGCCGTCTCGGTGCAGGAGGGGACGAGGAGGATCCCGGCCCCGGCCTCGGCCATCGCCCGGGCGATCAGCGGGAATTCGGAATCGTAGCAGATGGCGATGCCGATGCGGCCGAGGGCGGTGTCGAAGACGCGCACGGCGTCACCCCCGGAGATCGTCCATTCCTCCCGCTCGAAACGGGTCATGATCAGCTTGTCCTGGTGGCCGCAGGAACCGTCCGGGGCAAAGAGCCGGGCGCGGTTGACGGCGCGCCCGTCCTCGAGCCGGACGGGGGCGGTCGCGGCCGAGATGTGGACGCCGAATTCGCGGGCGAGCGAGGCGTGGAGCCCGTCCACCTCCGACATGCGCTCGCTCACCGCGTCGATCGAGCGGGCAAGGTCGTGGGCCACCTCCTCGCCGGCGAGGGAGGCGAGTTCCATCGCGCCGTATTCGGGGAAAACCAGAAGCTCGGCCCCCTCCTCCGCCGCCGTGCGGACCCAGAGCCGGAGCTTGCCGACATAGCTGT
>CAYMOD010000025.1:0-15469 GCA_964391945.1 uncultured Rhodobacterales bacterium
GGCCAGACATGCGTCTGCGCGAACCGGATCTACGTGCAGGACGGCATCTATGATGCCTTCGCCGAGAAACTCGCCGGGAAGGCTGCCGCCCTGAAGGTCGGCGACGGTTTCGAGGAGGGCGTGAGCGCCGGCCCCCTTATCAACGCGGCTGCGGTCGAGAAGGTCGAGGAACATATCGCCGATGCGCTCGCCAAGGGCGCGCGGGTCGTGACCGGCGGCAAGCGCCACGAACTCGGCGGCACCTTCTTCGAGCCGACCGTCCTCGCCGGCATGACCCCCGCGATGCAGGTGACGCGGGAGGAGACCTTCGGCCCGGTCGCCCCCCTCTTCCGCTTCACCGACGAGGAGGATGTGATCGCCCAGGCCAACGACACGATCTTCGGCCTCGCGAGCTATTTCTACGCGCGCGACCTCGGGCGGGTCTGGCGCGTCGCCGAGGCGCTCGAATACGGCATGGTCGGCGTCAATACCGGCCTGGTTTCGACTGAGGGCGCCCCTTTCGGCGGCGTGAAACAATCCGGCCTCGGCCGCGAGGGGTCGCGCCACGGCATCGACGAGTACGTCGAGATGAAATACCTCTGCATCGGCTTCTGACCCGGCGCGCGCCGCCGCTCAGAGCCCGAGGCGGCTCCGGAGATCGGGGAGAGCCTTGCGCGAGACGTTCAGGCTCTTCCCCGAGCCGTCGATCCGGATCTGCCAGCCTCCGTTCGGGCGCCGCGTCAACCCGGTGATGCAGCGGATCTGAACGATCGTCGAGCGGTGGATCCGCACGAACCGCGCGGTCGGCAGCACGGAGTGCCACCATTTCAGCGGCCTTACGTCGATCACTCCAGTGCCATCGGTCAGGGCGGCGATGCTCTGGTCGCCATCTGCGCGAAGCACCGCCAGCGCATTCAGCGGTACTCCCCGCACGCTGCGGCCCGAACGAAGATAGACGAGGGGCGGAAATGCGGTGCCATCTCCCGATGGCGCCTGCGGACGGTTGCCGAAACAAGCCGCGCCAACCAGTTCGGCGACGCGCAGCATCGCGGAAACGACATCCTCTTCCCAGACCCGCTTCGCCCGCGTCGCATCGAGACCGACCGCGCCGCGCAGCCGCCCGGCGTAATGGACGGGAACGGTGAGGCAGCTCCGGATCGACTGGCGCAGGAATTCGAGCTGCAGGCTGCGCATCGAATGCGGCATGGCGTGGACATCGAGGACCATCACCGCATTGCCGGCAACCATATGTGCCTGCATTTCACCGATCAGCGTGACCGGCGTGTACTGCAGGTCATCGAGATGGGACGAGACGCCGGCGCGGCACCATTCGTGGGTATTGCGGAAGACGGCGAGGTCCGGGCCGTATTCGAGGATCCACGCCCGATCGGCATCCGCCCATCCCGCAAGAAGCTCCACTACCCGCGACGCCGCTTCGTTCCAGGGACGTGCCAGCAGTTCGCAGGCGATGCGATGAGGCCAGCCTGCCGGTCCATTCGGGCGGATGAATGCGGTCGCGCCTGCCCAGACCCTCACCCCACTTGCCGCGCGCGCCTCCACCGGGGCACCTCCGCTACTCGGCTCCAGCCGTAGGCGAGTCGCTCAGGTGACGAAAGATCGGGACGCGGAGCCGCCGGACACGCTGCCCGATCCGCCGGAATGGGCCGTTCATCGGAAATACATGCGCCTCATGTCGTCCTGCTTGCATCCTGATCCCTCTTCTCCTCACGATTCGGAACAGGGAAGGAGGTGGAACAGAAACGCTGACGAAGATCGCATGGTAGCGTCAGTCTAGCTATTCCCTGCCACTGCTACAACGACTTTGGCAGTCGCCTGTTGGCAAGCAGGAATTGCCCGAACTGCCGGATTCCGGTGGACAGGGAGGTATATGCGGATCGGGTCGGCAGAGTTCGGATCGTCGCCGTAATCTGGAGCGCGATATGACCCACCGCAGGGAAGCATGGGAACTGGAACTCTGGGCGCGCGGCCTGCGTCAGGAATGGTGGCGCACGGCCCCGCACCTCCTGGGGCAGGTGGCCGGCCGTATCGTGCACAGCACCACTCTCGCGGCGATCCACTCCGCCCGGCACGCGTCCGGGTCGGCGGAAACCCTCCGCCCCCATTCGTCCCCGGCTACTAATCGCCAGGCGACCACACCCTGAGGGAGCTGACCTTCCCCAGCACGATTCCGCTTGCCCGGACGCCCCGAACACCCGGATCCTCCGGCTCAGACGAGAACCTCGAACGCCGTCTGTTCGCCCATATCGAAGACCCGCTTGTAGCGCGCGATCTCGTCGGCCGGCCCGATCGCCTTCGCCGGATTGTCGGAGAGTTTCACCGTCGGCCTTCCGTTCGCGGACACCGCCTTGCAGACGAGCGAGAACGGCGCCAGCCGGTCGTCGGGCACAAGGCCACGGAAATCGTTGGTAAGCAGCGTCCCCCAGCCAAAGCTCAGCCGCACCCGCCCATGGAACCGCGCATGCAGCGCCTCGATCCGGTCGACATCGAGCCCGTCGGAGAAGATGACCAGCTTCTCGCGCGGATCCTGGCCACGGGCTTCCCACCAGGCGATCGCGGCCTCCGCCCCCTCCTCCGGCGCCCCCGAATCGATCCGGATGCCGGTCCAGGACGCAAGCCATTGCGGCGCCCGCTCGAGGAAGTTCCGCGTGCCGTAGGTATCGGGCAGGATCACCCGGAGATTGCCGTCATAATCCTCGTGCCAGTTCTCGAGCACCCGGTAGGGTGCCTCGGCGAGCGCCGCATCGTCCTCGGCCAGCGCCGCCGTCACCATCGGCAACTCATGCGCGTTGGTGCCGATCGCCTCGATGTCGCGGCGCATCGCGATCAGGCAGTTCGACGATCCGGTGAACTTGTTGCCCAAGCCCTCGATCATCGCCTGCACGCACCAGTCCTGCCAGAGGAACGAATGCCGCCGCCGCGTGCCGAAATCCGAGATCATGAGACCGGGAAGCTTCTTCAGCCGCTCGATCTTCTCCCAGACCCGGGTCATCGCCCGGGCATAGAGCACCTGCAGCTCGAAATAGCCCATCCCGTTCAGCACCGCGCGCGAGCGCATCTCCATCAGCACCGCGAGCGCCGGGATCTCCCACATCATCACCTCGGCCCATTTCCCGCGGAAGGTGAGCACATATTGCTCGCCCTGCTTCTCGAGATGGTATTCCGGCATCCGGAATCCCTCGAGCCATTCCATGAACTCGGGGGTAAACATCTGCCGCTTGCCGTAGAAGGTGTTACCCCGGAGCCAGGTGCTCTCGCCCCGCGTCAGGCGCAACGTGCGGATATGATCGAGTTGCTCCCGGAGTTCCGCCTCGTCCACGAGTTTCGCGAGCGGCACATGCCGCGACCGGTTGATGAGCGAGAACTCGACCTCGACATCGGCATCGCGGCGGAACACCGTCTGCGCCATCAGGAGCTTGTAGAAATCGGTATCGAGGAGCGAGCGGACGACCGGATCGATCCGCCAGGCATGGTCGTATACGCGCTTCGCAATCTCCATGTCAGCCGGTGACCGTCTCGGACCGCGCGAAGCCGACGCCCTTCGATCGCATCTCCGCCATCGCCTGGTCGAGCGACCCGTCGAGGTCGATCGCCCGGCAGGCGTCCTCGATCACCACGGTGCCGAGGCCGAGGCCGACCGCGTCGAGCGCCGAATAGGCGACGCAGTAATCGGTGGCGAGCCCGGTGAGCCACACCGCCTCCACTCCGCGCTCGCGCAGATAGCCGGCAAGTCCCGTCGGCGTCGACCGGTCGTTCTCGTAGAAGGCGGAATAGCTGTCGATCTCGCGTTGGAAGCCCTTGCGGATGATGACATCGGCGCCCCGCGTATCGAGATCGGCGTGGAAGGCGGCGCCCCGGCTTCCCTGCACGCAATGCGCTGGCCAGAGTACCTGCTCGCCGTAGGGAAGCGTAATCGTCGAGAACGGCATTGCTCCGGCATGGCTCGCGGCGAAGGAGTAATGATCCTCCGTGTGCCAGTCCTGGGTGAAGACCCGCACCGCGAAGAACGGCAGCAGCCGGTTGATCGCCGGGATAACCGCATCACCCTCCGCCACGGCGAGCGCGCCGCCCGGGCAGAAATCGTTCTGGACATCCACGACGATCAGCGCCGTGCGGTCGAGCCGCTGCATGGCTTCCCTTCCCGTTACCGCCGCTCCCGAAATCGCGGGCACAGACCCTCTTTTCGGTCAGCGAGACGAGGTTAACCTTCCGCGGACCAAGATCAATGACCGAGGTCAGCCCGGGCTGCGTGCATGACGTAATCGGGATCGGGTTCCGGGACGCAGAGCGTTGGCCGTCCCCTCAGGCGTGGGAATGGAAATGGTCCGCCGCCACGGTTGCCGAATGGAGCGGCCAGCCGAATACCTGCATCTCGGCCTGCCGCAGCCGCGTGGAGAGCGTCGCCTCGCCACAACCGCAGAGGCCGCAGGCAAGCTCGGGATGAGCGCCGAGCAGGCGAACAAGGATCAAGGGTCCGCGCTCCTCCGCCGGCAGGTCAAGGATGCGCATCGCCAAGGCCGCGCCCTCAGGCTCGTCGTGGCCGGTTCCCGTCCAGCCGCTGAGCCGGGTCCGGGTATAGAAGGCGTTGCGCATCCGCGACAGAAGCTCGGGCAGGAGGTCCGTGTTTTCCCATCGCTCGCCGAGCAGGATGCCCTGCAACAGCGCGCCGTGGACGAGATCGTCCGCCGCATCCGCCCGCCCGGTCAACCCCACCGCCGCCATCCGCAGGGCCGGAACCAGCGCACAGAGCGCTTCCCCGCGGGCGGTAGCCGTCGCCCGGAGTGAATCGAAGTCGTTCCGCATCATGCTCCGCTCCCGGCCCCTATCCACCTCCGGTGGAACGTCCGGCCCATCGGTCCGGTTCCTCCGGAAGACGAGGATATTTGCGGCATCAGGGCCGGTGCGCCCAGCCGCCCTGTCACGATCCTCGAAGGGAGTTTGCGCATCAGAATGGCAGGATTCGGGACGAAGGACGTCATATCATTCCGATAGATCAGAGCGCTTCCCGATCCGATTGCATCGAAAAGGGTATTCTATCTTGCTGACTGGCCGCGATTTCCAAATCAGCAGGTGGGTCCACCTGCTTCGAAAGCGCTGTAGTTCGGTGAGGGGCAGGAGCGACGATCGCCCGCGGTGGACCGGAAAGCGCCTGCGTCATGCCGGAAGCACGCCTTTGATATGACGAGGGCAGACAGGTGCTGCCCGTGCTTGCACACCGGCAGGGAATATTACCGGATTCCGTTCTGATCGGCCACAAGCCGTATCGGTCGCGCTTCCCGTCTCTGCGGAATGCCGGCCACCATATCCCCTTTCTCCTTCGAGGCGGTTGAGGGCGAAAACCGCCCATCAATCCGGTCACGGGTGGCATTGACACTCAGGCAGGCTTACCTGCGGTTTGAAATCAAGCGTTCGGATGGAATTTCACGCGTGGCGGTTTGCGCCCAATCCCTACCGCTCGGATCTGCCCAGCCGGGCTTCAGGACCGCGGCGCCGCCGCGCGCCGGAGCCGATCGTTAATCGCCATCCCGATCCCCTGCTCCGGAATCGGCGCCACGGCGATCCGATTCAGCCCCGCCTCCGCAGCAATGGCATCGAGCGCGCGCAGATAGGCGAAAAGATTTGCAGCCGCCTCGGCAAGGTCGCCTGCGGGTGACAGATTGAGTGATGGCTGAAGGCTTTCCACAAGACCGAAGCCGAGCCAGGCCTCGTCGCGTGCCGGCCCCGCCGCATCGAGCCGCAGTGCTGCCTCGGGCGCATAATGCGAGGCAAGCTGGCCCGGCGCCTTGACCCTGCCCGCCTGTGGGGAGATCGGAGCCCGTCCGAGCACCTCGGTTATCGCCTCGGCCGGAACACCACCCGGCCTGAGAAGGCGGACCACGCCATTGCTGAGGTCGACGATCGTCGATTCGAGGCCCACCGGGCAGGCACCGCCCTCGAACACCGCGGCAATGCGCCCGCCGAGCCCGTCGAGGACATGCTCGCGCGTGGTCGGGCTCACCCGCCCCGACGGATTCGCCGAAGGTGCAGCCACCGGCCCTCCGAACGCCGTGAGAAGGGCATGCGCCAGCGGATGCGCCGGTACCCGCACCGCGACGGTCGGGAGCCCTGCCGTCACCAGCGGCGAAAGCCGCGCCCCCTTCCTGACCGGCAGGACCAGCGTCAGCGGCCCTGGCCAGAACGCAGCCGCCAAGAGCCGCGCCTCCTCTCCGAAGACCGCGAGCGCCGCCGCGGCCTCCGTGTCCGCCACATGCGCGATCAGGGGATTGAAGCTCGGCCGCCCCTTCGCCTCATAGACTTTCGCCACCGCCCGGTCATCGCCCGCATCGGCGCCGAGCCCGTAGACCGTCTCGGTCGGAAAGGCGACGAGTTCTCCCCGCCGGAGGAGGCCGACGCCGGCACGGATTCCCCGCGCGCTGTCGGACAGGATCACCGTGTTGAGTGTCTCGGCCACCGGCGCGATACTCCCGCTGCCATCCGCCCCCGATTAGCCGGACGCGGCATCCCCGTCACGTGCCCACCGAGGGATACGCTGCTATTCTTCAGGGTCAGGCGGTAGTCCCCTGGTATCGGACGGCAGGTCGGTGTCCGGTTTCAGGGCATCGGGCGCGGGCTCGGAAGGCTGGCGCGTGAAGCCCTTGAGCCCGGCGACCGCGGCACGGTCGCGCATGATCTCCACATCGCTCGCGGCATAGACGGCGAGCAACTCCGCAAGCGAGCGCAGCGCGTGCATATGGATGCGCTCGTAGCCATGGCTCGCATCGACACCAAAGGTTGCAAGCGCCGTGCGCACGTCCGCACCGGCCTCGATCGCCGAGGCGCTGTCGGAGCGGTAGTACCGGAAGATATCCTTCTGGTAGCGGATATCGTTCGCCCGGCAGAGATCGACGAGCTTCCGCGTGAGGTGGAAATCGAAGGGCCCGGTCATGTCGGCCATGGAGATCGTCACGCCGAATTCGGACGAGTTCTGCCCCGGCGCCGAGGTGCCGTTATCGACCGCCACCATCGAGGCAATATCGGGCAACAGGATCGAGGCCGCGCCATGGCCGACCTCCTCCGCGATGGTGAAGAGCCAGAACATGTCGACCGGCAGTTGCGGCCCGTCCACCAGCGTCTTCAGCGCCGCCAGCATCACCGCGACCCCGGCCTTGTTGTCGAGATGCCGGGAGATGATGAAGCCGTTCTCGAGAAACTCCGGCTGCGGGTCGATCGCGACGATGTCGCCGATCTCGACCCCGAGCTTCACCAGATTCTCCACCGTATTGGCATAGGCATCGACGCGAAGCTCGACATGGTCCCAGCCGATGGGAAGCGCGTCGACCTCATCGCCATAGGTATGGCCCGATGCCTTCAGGGGCAGGATGGTGCCGCGGTAGACGCCCTTTTCCGAAAAGATCGTCGCCCGCGCTCCTTCCGCGAACCGCGCCGACCAGTGGCCGATCGGCACAAGCGCGAGGCGGCCGTTCGGTTTCAGCGCCTTCACCTGCGCACCGAGCGTGTCGAGATGCGAGACGATCGCGCGCGCTCCGGCTGGACTTGCGCCCCTGAGATGGCCGCGCACCGCGCCGCGCCGGGTGAGGTCGAAACCGACGCCGAGCGCCTCGAGCTCGCCGCAGACGTAGCGGACGATGGTATCAGTGTAACCGGTCGGACTTGCGATCGCCAGCAGGGCCTTGAGCTGACGGGCCAGGTAGTCGATGTCGATGAGACCCCGCATAGGCACTCCTAGAATCCCCCGCGCCGCTGAGCCTCACGCGCCGGGGCCGGCACCGAGAGCGGAAAGAGCAGATCGATGAACCGCTCGGCGGTCGGCTGCGGCTCGTGATTGGCAAGGCCTGGCCGTTCGTTCGCTTCGATGAACACGTAATCGGGCTCCTGCGGGCTCTTGACGACGAAATCGATGCCGGTGACCGGGATCTCGATCGCCCGTGCCGCACGGATCGCCGCCGCGACCAGTTCCGGATGCGTCTCGGCGGTCACGTCATGGATGGTGCCGCCGGTATGGAGATTCGCGGTCTTGCGCACCGCGACCTCCCTGCCCTGCTCCGGCACGTCCTCCATGCCGAGACCCGCCTCGGCCACGCAGCGTTCAGTCTCGGCGTCGAGCGGGATCCGGCTCTCGCCGCCGGTGGCCGCCGCGCGGCGCCGGCTCTGCGCCTCGATCAGCGCCTGCACCGTCGAGCGGCCGTCGCCGACGATCCGCGCCGGCCGTCGCAATGCTGCCGCGATGACGCGGTAGTCGATCACGATCAGCCGCAGGTCCTCGCCCTCGAAATATTCCTCGAGAAAGACCTCGTCGCTGACGGTACGGGCGCGCTCGATCGCTTCCTCCACCGCCTCCGGGTCCCTGAGCCCGACGGCGATCCCCTTGCCCTGCTCGCCGCGCGCAGGCTTGACGACGACCGCGCCGCAGCGTTCGAGGAATGCCGTCGTGGCTTCCCGATCGTCCGCGTCCTCCTGATCCGGCACACGGACACCCGCCGCCTCGACGATACGCCGCGTCACCCGCTTGTCATCGCAGATCGACATGGCGACCGCGGAGGTGAACTCGCTCAACGATTCGCGGCAGAGCACCGAGCGTCCGCCATAGACCAGACGAAAGAATCCGCCCTCGGCATCGACAACCTCGACATTGATGCCGCGCCGTCGTGCCTCGTCGACGATGATCTTCGCATAGGGATTGAGGCCCTCGTGGGTCGCGCCGACGAACAGGCGCTCGTTGATCGGGTTCTTGTGCTTGACCGAGAACACCGGCACCCGTTTGAAGCCGAGCTTTTCGTAAAGTGCGATAGCGCTCTCGTTGTCGTGGAGCACCGAGAGATCCATGAAGGCCGCACCGCGTGCCTTGAAATGCTCGGCGAGCCGACGGACGAGCGACTCGCCCACGCCCGCATGCGGTGCCTGCGGGGCAACCGCGAGGCACCAGAGCGACGACCCCCGCTCGGGATCATTGAAGGCGCGGATATGATCGACGCCCATCACCGAGCCGAGGATCTCCCCCGTCTCTGCGTCCTCCGCCACCAGCACGATCAGCGCGCGCGCGTCGCGGTTGCGCCAGAAGAAATCCGGCGGCACCGGCACCATGTTGCGGGACTGGTAGATGACGTTGACCGCCTCGGCATCCGTCTCGTTGGCAAGGCGTCTGATGAAGAAGGCCCGCCGCCGCGACCGCGCCGGCCGATAGGTCGCAAGGTCGAGGCGGTAGGTATGCGAGGGATCGAGGAACAACTCCTGCGGCGCGGTCCCGAGCAGCACATGCGGATCGCGCACGTAAAAGGCGATGTCGCGCCGGTCCGGCACCTCGGCCCGCAGAGCGCCGCAGATGCTTTCGGCGTTCTCGAAGGTCTGCGCGAAGATCAGCTTCCCCCAGCCGCAATCCACGGCAGCGTTCCGCTTCATTTCCTCCTCACCGGGAATCGGCGGCTTGAGCCCCGCCGTGCGCATGCGACGGAGCCGGTGATCATAGCGGCGGCGCGGATCGTCCTCGCGCATCTCAGACCCCCTGCGCCTGCAGCCACATCTCGAGGAGCGCCACCTGCCAGAGCTCCGATCCGCGCAACGGCGTGATATGCGCCGTCGGCGCGGCGAAGAGCCGGTCGAGATATTCCTCGCGGAAGAGGCCCCGCTCCTTCGCCACCCGGTTCGTCAGCGCATCGCGGACCATGGCGAGATTCTCGCCCTCGATGTATTTCAGCGCCGGCACCGGGAAATAGCCCTTGGGGCGGTCAATCACCTCGTGCGGGATCACCTTGCGCGCCGCTTCCTTGAGTACGCCCTTGCCACCGCCGGCCAGTTTCAGATGCGCTGGCACACGCGCGGCGACCTCTACCAGCTCATGGTCGAGGAACGGCATCCGCGCCTCGAGGCCCCAGGCCATTGTCATGCTGTCGACCCGTTTCCCCGGATCGTCGACGAGCATGACGTTGGTGTCGATGCGCAGCGCCTTGTCCACCGGATCATCCGCGCCCGGCCGACCGAAATGCGCTCGCACATACTCCAGGCTCTCGTCCCGATCGGCCATGTATTCCGGGTTCACATGCTCCGCGAGGCGTTCATGACTCCGATCGAAGAATGCCGTTGCGTAATCGGTGACGGGATCGTTCGAGTTCACAAGCTTCGGATACCAGTGATAGCCGCCGAAGACTTCGTCGGCACCCTGCCCCGATTGCACCGCCTTGGTCGTCTTCGAGACCTCGCGCGACAGGAGGAAGAAGCCGATGTTGTCGTAGGAAACCATCGGCTCCGACATCGCCCGGATTGCGTGGGGCAGATTTTCTCGCATCTCGGCGCTCGGAATCATCATTTTCTGATGACGGGTGCCGTAGTGCCTGGCGATGAGGTCGGAATAGGCGAATTCGTCGCCACGCTCGCCATGCGCGGCCTCGAATCCGATCGAATAGGTGGCGAGTCCCTCGTGCCCCATCTCGGCGAGCAGCCCGACGATCAGCGAGGAATCGACCCCGCCCGAGAGCAGGACACCGACCGGCACATCCGCCACCATCCGCCGCTTCACCGCCCGGCGAAGGCTGTCGAGCACGATCTCCGACCAGTCCTCCATACCACGCTCGACATCTTCGGGGCTGCGTTCGAAGAGGGGAGTCCAGAAGATGCTGTCCTTGTAGCTGCCGTCAGGCTCGTAGATCCGGATCGTCGCCGGGGGCAGCTTGCGCACACCCGCGAGGATCGTCCGGGGCGGCGGCACCACCGCATGCCAGGTCATGTAATGGTGGAGCGCGACCCGATCGATCGTCGTGTCGATCCCGCCGGCCGCAAGCAGCGCCGGCAGCGTCGAGGCGAAGCGCAGGGCGCCGTCACCCTCCGCATAATAGAGCGGCCTGATCCCGAACCGGTCGCGCACCATGGCTATACGCCCGGTGTTACGGTCGTGGATCACGAAGGCGAACATACCGAAGAAACGCTCGACCGAAGCCGGACCCCATTCGGCCCAGGCCTTCAGGATCACCTCCGTGTCGGAGGACGAGGCGAAGCGGTGCCCTTTTCCCTCGAGCTCGGCGCGGAGCTCGGGATGGTTGTAGATACTGCCGTTGAAGACGATGGCGAGCCCAAGCGCCGGATCGATGAACGGCTGCCCGCCTGCCTCGGTGAGATCGGTGATCTTCAGGCGCCGGTGGCCGAGGCCAACGGGGCCGCTGATGACGATGCCCGACCCGTCCGGTCCGCGCCGTGCCATGACCTCGGCCATCGCCTCGACCCGGCTCGCAGACACATGACTGCCGTTCCAGATCACCTCACCGCAGATACCGCTCATCGCCTCACATTCTCCATCCCGTTGACCTGAAATTATTATAGCGCTAACTAATTCGAGGCAAGGTTCGGGAGGGAGAAATGAGCGATCCGGGTGAGCGACGCGCGCTTCTCAAGGCCATCCGCCGACTCTCCCGTGCGATCGACATCCAATCCCGTCGGATCGATCGCGAACTGGGCCTGACCCTGCCGCAGTATATCGTGCTGACCGCTGTCCATGATCTTCGCAACGGCACCAGCCGCGAGATCGCCGCTGCAGCGGACGCAAGCCCGGCAACCGTGGTCGGCATACTCGACAAGCTGGAAACGAAGGGGCTTGTGGTTCGCGCCCGCTCCACGACCGATCGTCGCTCCGTTCACACCCGCCTGACCGAAAAGGGTGCCATCACCCTCGCCCGCACTCCATTTCCGCTCGGGCCCGATTTCGAGATCGCCTTCGCTGCGCTCAGCGCCGATGCGCGATCCCGGACGATCGGCGCACTGAACGAACTTGCTGCCCTCGCTGCACCTGCTGGCGCCGTTCTTGACGACGAAGGAGAAGTCACGCAACTGGTGCGGCAGTCGCGCTAAGTCTTTCTGATGCAATCTCCAGGTTCTGTCGCCTGCCGTTAGAAGTGCCGTCGCAGGTAGAGGTAGACGGCCCCCCCGCCCCCATGGCGCTGATGCGCTGACCGGATCTCGAGCACGCGCCCCGTCAGCGGCGGCGTGTTCAGCCAGCGGGGCAGGCTATGGCGAAGCACTCCCTGCCGCTCCGGGATGATCGCGTCCGACCGGTCCGGCCGCCCCTTGCCGGTAATGACGAGGACGAGCCGCTGCCCCCGTGTCTGGGCCCCCAGCACAAACGAGATGAGGGCCGCATGCGCAGCCTCGCGGCTAAGCCCGTGGAGATCGAGCCGCGCCTCAGGGGGGAGCTTGCCACGCATCATCCGTTCGAAGCGGCGCCGATCGATCCGGAGCGGTGCCGTGGTTGCCGCTTCAAGCGGTCCCGGCGCGAGATCGAGTGTGATTGCAGGCTTCGCTCCAACGGGAGGGGGCGCATACGGTCGAGGCATGATCACTGCCGGTACCACAGGCGCAGGCTCCGGCAACGGCCCGTCCGAGGAAGCCCGCTCGGTCGTGGTCTGGTCGAGACGGCGGGTGGTGCGGGCAACCGCGCGCCAGAGTTCGGCCTCGTCGGGGGTCAGGCGGCGCGTTCGGCGCGGCATGGCATCCGCGTCAGCCGCCGGTGCCGGTCAGCAGCCAGTTCGGGTTGTCCGAACCCATGTGACGGGTAAAGGTCCAGACATCACGCTGCTGCTTGATCTCGTTCGGGTCACCCTCGACGATCCGCCCCTCGGCGTCCTTCACGGACGAGGTGAGCTCGCCCACGAAGCGCATGGTGATGTCACCTTCGTCGCTCTTTGCGTCGTAATGCGCATCGACGAGTGTCACTTCGCGGACGCCGACAAAAGCGGCCTCGACCGTATAGCCCTTCTCCTGGCGAGCCTCGATCGCTTCGGCAAACGGCTGGTAGACTTCGGGCGAGAGATACTCGCGCAGAGTTTCGAGATCGCCGTTCTCATATGCCATGACGATCATCTCGTAGGCCTGGCGGGCGCCATGGCTGAAATCGGCGACGTTGAACTCGGGATCGACCCGCTTCATCGCCGCGAGCGCCTTGCCTGCGGCACTCTCGGGATCGACGAAATCGGCAATATCGGGATCAGCGCCGCCGCCCTCGATCACCTCGAAGCTCCGCTCGCGCTGGCTGGGCCGCGCCGGGCCGGAGACCTCGGGCGGCTTCTCGTAGCCCTCACGAGTCCCGAGCACGCTCCGCAGCCGCAGCACGAGGAACAACGCAATGGCCGCAAGGATGATGATCTGGACCATCTGGGAGCCCATCGTCCTATCCTTCAGATTGTGCACCAGGCGATGGCGCCCACGGTACTCGGGCTCTATGTAAGGGCGACACCCGGGCGTGTCCATCGCACCAGCCCGAAACACCACGCCCAATATCGGATCCGTCATGCCGCTCCTCCTGATCTTCGTGGCCCTGCCGATCATCGAGATCGCGCTCTTCATTCAGGTGGGAGGAGCCATCGGCCTCTGGCCGACGCTTGCGGCGGTGATCGCCAGTGCCGTTGCCGGCGCGATGATCATCCGAAGCCATGGATTTCAGACACTGCGCCGGGTCGAGACGAGCATGGCGGAAGGCCGTGATCCGGCCGGGCCGATCGCGCACGGCGTGCTTATCTTCGCCGCCGGTATCCTCCTCCTGATCCCCGGCTTCTTCACCGACGCGATCGGCCTCGTGCTGCTCCTGCCGCCGGTACGGGCGAAGATGATCCGCTGGGGCGCTGGTCGAACGACGGTTGCGGTCTTCGGCCGGGTCCGCACCGGGCAGAAACCGCCACCACAACACGCCGAAACGGTGGAGGCGGAGTACGAGGTGGTGGAGGACGATCCGCAGGCGGTGGAACCGCAACAAGGACGCCCGGACGACGGCTCGGCCTGGACGCGACCGCCGCGCTGAGTAGAGGCGCGTTGTGGCCCTCCGGGCGACATGGTAAGCGCCCCTCGACAGCCGAGACGTGGAGGAGACCCAAATGGCCGAGGAAGCGAAGGGCCCGAACGGTGCAGCCGCGCCGGCGCCGCAGACAGCCCCGCCGAAGATGCGGATCGTCAGCCAGTACATCCGCGACCTGTCCTTCGAGAACATCGCTGCCCAGAAGGCGACGACACCGGAGGGCAAGCCCGAGATCAAGGTGCAGGTCAATCTCGACGCAAAGAAGCTGGCGGAGACGAACTATGAGGTGGCGCTCAAGCTCCGGATCGAGAGCCGGGTCGATGAAGCGCCGCTCTTCCTGCTCGAACTCGACTATGGCGGCCGGTTCAGCATCGAGAACGTGCCGGCCGAGCAGCTCCACCCACTCCTGATGATCGAGGGGCCGCGGCTGATCTTTCCCTTCGTACGCCGTGTCATCAGCGACGTGACGCGGGACGGGGGCTATCCGCCGGTCAACCTCGACACCATCGACTTCCTTGCCCTCTACCGGCAGGAGCTGGCGCGGCGGCGTGAGGCCCAGCAGGTGGAGAACGAACAGGCGCCGCAGCAGGCCTGACAGGGTGACGGGCAGCGTGGGCCAATGGCGCCCACGCATGAAATTCCCTTAAACCATTGATTCAAAATGGGAGTCAAAACCTACCTGTTCGTGAACGTCGTGCTGAGCAGTTCACTGTAACCGTTGTCACCGCCCTCGCCAGACGCAGTTTCCAATGGCGACGGGACCGCGTCTCTCAGATGACACGGTTCCGGGAACCCGATCCCGGACCGCTGAGGATCAGGACGCGCCGTCCGCAGGATCGTCACCGGTCTTCGCGCCCGCTGACGATGCTTCCGGCACCGCAGCGGGGCCGCCAGCGGAAACCCCCACCTGCGCGGGGCGCAGCAGGCGGTCACCGATGGTGAAGCCTTCGCTCATCACCTCGATGATGTCACCGGCGCTGGTGCCGGGAATCGGCGCCTCGAACATCGCCTGGTGAAGCCTGGGATCGAAGCGATCCCCCTTCCCCGGCGCGATCTTGCTGATGCCGTGCTTGCCAAGAACGCTCAGGAGCTCTTTCTGGGTGAGTTCGATACCTTCGATCAGCGGGCCCGCGGTTGCGCGCGCCTCTTCCGTCACCGCCTTCATCGCGCGTTCGAAATTGTCATGAATCGACAGGAGGTCGCGGGCGAAACGGGTGATTCCGTACTGCTCGGCATCGCGTCGGTCGCGGTCGGCACGCTTGCGGATGTTCTCGCTGTCGGCGAGCGCGCGCAGAAGGCGATCCTTCAGCTCGGCGATTTCGCTCTGGAGCGCCGCCGGATCGTCAACCTCCGGTTCCTCGGCCATCGAACCGGGCTCAAGCTCGACCTCGGGCTCGCCCGGCATGGAGTCCCCAAGGTTCTCCTCGGCGAACGGGTCCGGTTTCTTCTGTTCCTGTACCATCCGACTCCTCAACTGGTTCTCTTGCCACGGCCGGAGATCAGCCGGCCGACGAGCTGCGCGGTGTAATCAACGATCGGCACGATCCGGCCATAATTCAGCCGGGTCGGTCCGATGACCCCCACCGCGCCGATGATTCTGCGGTCCGCGTTCATATAAGGAGAGACGACAAGAGAGGAACCCGAAAGCGAGAAAAGCTTGTTTTCGGAGCCGATGAATACCCGCACGCCCTCGCCGCCCTCGGC
>CAYMOD010000026.1:0-15110 GCA_964391945.1 uncultured Rhodobacterales bacterium
GTCGTCGCGCCAATCCGCGACGGCGTCGCCCTGCGGCGCCCCTTCATCGTCGGCAATCGCGGTCGCAGGGTCGCTCGCGGTCGCGGGCTCGTTCGCGGTCGGGGAGGTCGCCGCGGGCAGGTCCTCGCCGGCGACGAGGCTCGAGAGCCACGCGCCGACGGTCGGCGCGGGCCGCGCCTCCGCGGCGAGCATCGCGGTGCGGTCCTCCACCCCGGCGACGCCCTCCATCATCCCGCCGTCACCGAACGCGATCGCGGGCGTCCGCTCGCGATCGTGCTCCGCCTCGGGCTCCTCGTCGTGCACTGGCGGCTGCTCCGCGTCGGCCATGACGGGCGCGCTCGTCGGGGCACCGGCCGGCTCCTCCGCGTCCGCATCGTCCTCGACGGCCGACGCCGCCGGATCCTGCTCCGGCTCGGCCTGCTGGAGCGGCGTCGGCGCGTCCTGCTCCGGCTCAGGCTCCGGCCCCGGCTCCGCGGGCTGCTCGAGCTCGGCGATGCGTGCCCGGAGGCGCTCGTCGTGCGGGCTCGCGGCGCGCAGCTGGTGATAGACGGCGAGCGCCTCGGCGCGGAGCCCCTGGCGCAGGTAGAGCTCCGCCATCGTCTCGGTGACGAACGCTGCGCCGCGCTCCGGCACGACGTCGGCGGCCGCGGCTGCGTCTTCCGGGAACTCCTCCATCAGCGGCGCGTCCACGTGCGGCGCATACGCCATCGGCGCATCGACCATCGACGCATCGACCGCCGCGGCGTCGTCGTCCCGCTCGCCGTGCGCCTCCGGCTCCTCGACGTCGTCCATCCCGATCGGCTCGAACTCCGGCACGGAGCTTGGCGACCGGCCGTCGGCGTCCGTCGCGGCCGCGCCCGTCTCCGCCGGCGTCGACAGCGTCGCGTGCAGCTCGTCGGCACCCGGGAGCGGGCCGGTCGGCAGGAGGTGATCGAGGTCGGAGGCGAGCCGCGCGTCGTCCACGGGCGTCGCGCGATCCGGCTGCCCGTCGAGCACGCTCGCGAAGAAGCCCGCGGTGAACTCCTCGGCGTACTCCTGCTCGGACGCGTCCGACCGGGCCGCCGCGCCCTCGGCCGCGACGCCCCGCGCGTCGAGCTCCTCGTCGCCGACGACGTCGTAGGGCGGCGTCGCGGGCTCCCCGGCCGCACGCGTCAGCTCGTCGAGGCGCGCGGCCGCGTCGGCGTCGCGCGGGTCGAGCTCCACGAGGCGGGCGTACCAGCCGCGCGCCTCCATCACCGCGCCCTGCTCCGCGGCGAGCTCGCCGAGCGCGCGCACGGCCACGAGGTTCTCCGCGTCGAGCGCGAGCACGCGCTCGTACTCGGCGCGCGCCTCGTCGGCGGCGCCGAGCGACCGCAGCGCCTCGGCGAGCACGACGTGCCCGCTGACGTGTCCCGGCAGCTGCGGCAGGAAGGTGCGGCACAGCTCGACCGCCCGCCGCGCGTTGCCCGCGCGCAGGAACGCGTTGGCGAGCGGGACGAAGTGGCGGCGGGGATTCTCCTCGAACTGATGCTGCAGGTGGTCGAAGCGCAGCGAACTGCTGGTCATGCCGAGGCCTCCGAGGCGCCGCCCGTCGGGTGTTAGGTGGTGCCGAACATACACATGGCCGCCGAGCGAAGTCAATTCAGAAGTACCACGCGCGCATCATCTTAGGCTTGCATTCGAGGCACGGCGCCCGGTAGCTTTGCGGTTTCCCCTCCGGCGCTGTCTCCCCCGCCCGCTCCCTCCGTCATTCCCCCAAGGAGTCCCGCCCCGTGCTGCAATCGATGCGGAGCTCGGCCAAGTACATCTTCTGGTTCATCGCCATCACGTTCATCGGCGGGTTCCTGCTCGTCGACACGTCTGGCCTGCTCGGCCGCGCGCCCGTCTCCAGCGGGACCACCGTCGCCACCGTGAACGGCGAGGACATCACGTTCGCGCAGTGGCAGGCGGCGATCGACAACGTCGTGCGCCAGGAGGAGGCGCGCTCCGGCCGCGCGCTCTCGCTCGACGAGCGGCAGCGCCTCGAGAACGAGGCGTTCGAGCAGCTCGTCAACGACGTGCTCGTCGCGCAGGAGCTGAAGCGCCGCGGCATCCGCGTGACCGACGAGGAGATCCAGCAGGCCGCGCTCACGAGCCCGCCGCCCGAGTTCATGCAGGCGCCCGACCTGCAGACCGAGGGCCGCTTCGACCCGGCCAAGTACCAGCGCTTCCTCGCGAGCCCGGCCGCCCGGCAGCAGGGCATCCTCGTCGCGCTCGAGCAGTACTACCGGCGCGAGATCCCGCGGCTGAAGCTCTACGACCGCCTCGCGAGCGACGTCTACCTGACCGATGCGCGCCTCTGGCGCATCTACCAGGACCAGAACGACAGCGCCCAGGTCTCGTACGTCGCCTTCTCCGCCGACTCGCTCGCCGACTCGGTCGTGACCGTGAGCGACGCCGAGATCCGCGACTACTTCCAGGAGCGCCGCGACGACTTCCGCCGCCAGGGCCGCGCGGTCGTCTCGCTCGTCACGGTGCCGCGCACGATCACCGCCGCCGATACGGTCGCGTCGCGCGAGCGCGCGGTGCGCCTGCGCGAGGAGATCCTCGGCGGCGCGGCGTTCGAGGACGTCGCCCGGCGCGAGTCGGCCGACAGCGGCTCGGCGCTCGACGGCGGCGCGCTCGGCCGCGGCACGCTCGAGCAGATGAGCTTCGTCGAGCCGTTCGAGCAGGCCGCCGCGAGCCTCGCCGCGGGCGAGATCTCGCAGCCGGTGCAGACGCAGTTCGGCTTCCACCTCATCCGCGTCGGCGAGCGGCAGGGCGACACGCTCGCGCTGAGCCACATCCTCGTGCCGATCGCGCAGAGCGACTCGACGGCGGCGCGCACCGACGCGATCGCCGACCAGCTCGCCGACCTCGCCGCCAACTCCGACCAGCCGGCCGCGTTCGACTCGGCGGCGCGCACGCTCGGGCTCCCGGTGCGGCGCGAGGCGGTGGTCGAGGGCGACGTGCTGATCTCGAACGACCGCTACGTGCCCGACGTCGCCGCGTGGGCGTTCGGCGGCGCGCAGCCGGGCGAGACGAGCGACCTCATCATGGGCGACGACGGCTACTTCGTCGCGCGCCTCGACAGCCTCACCCTCGGCGGCGCGCAGACGCTCGACGCGGTGCGCGAGGACATCCGCGCGCTCCTCGCGCGCGAGAAGAAGGTCGAGCGGCTCATGCCGGTGGCGACCGAGCTCGCCCGGCAGGCGGCGGGGAGCACGCTCGAGGCGGCGGCGCAGGCGCGCGGCCACGTCGTCAACCAGACGCCGACCTTCGCGCGCGTCGGCGGCGTCCCCGGGCTCGGCGTCGCGAACCAGGCGATCGGCGCGGCCTTCGGCCTCCCCGTCGGCGCGGTGAGCGCGGCGGTCCCGACGCTCGAGAGCGCGGTGGTGCTGCGCGTCGACCGGCGCGTGCAGGCCGACAGCGCGGCGTGGGCGGGGCAGAAGGACGTGCAGCGCGCGCAGCTCACGCAGCAGCTTCGCCAGCAGCGCGTGCAGCAGTTCCTGATGGCGCTGCGCCAGGACGCCGACGTGGACGACCGCCGCGCGGAGGTGCGCGCCGCGGGCCGCGTGGTGGAGCAGCAGGCGGGCGGCTTCTGACCGCCGCCGGCGGCCGCCGTGCCGCGAACGACGAGGCCCCCGACCGCAGCTGCGGTCGGGGGCCTCGTCGTTCGTGCGGGATCGCGCCGGTCAGCCGATGAGGCGCTTCGGCGCGGGACGGTCGTCGTCGCCGGTGCGGTCGCGGCGCACCGGGTCGGCCGTCGTGCCCTCGCGGAGCCGGTCCCGCGGCTCGGGCTCGGTGATCTGGCGCTCGACGTCGGTGAGGCTCCGCTTGAACTCCTTGATCCCCTTCCCGAACGACCCCGCGATCTCCGGGATGCGCTTCGCCCCGAAGAGGAGGAGGATCGCCAGGAAGATGAGGAGCATCTCCCACATGCTCAGGTTGCCCATGGTATCTCCTAGAAGAGCGATCGCGCGATGAGGTAGGCCAGAAGCACCCCGAGCAGGCTGAGGAGCGAGACGTCGAGCGCGACCGGACCGATGGCCATCTTCAAGATAACGAGGTCCAGCTGCAATGGCCCGACCGCCGGCGTGACACCCGTCGTCAGGAACTCCTTGACCGCGCCCTGGCCAAGGATCCCAAGATCCTGTTCGCCGACGAGCCGACCTCGGCCCTGGACGGCGAGAACGGACAGGTGGTCATTCGCCTGCTTCGTCGCGCCGCCTCCGAACACGGCGCCGCCGTCATCTGCGTGACCCACGACCCCCGGCTCGAGGCCTGGGCCGATCGCGTCATCAAGATCGAGGACGGAATCATCGTCAGCGACCAACGCCACGTTCCCGACCCCGACGCCGTATTGGCGTCCCATCACTGATCTCACGACCGGATAAGCCCATGCCCGCCTTCCTCAAGAACAAATGGCTCTGGATCGGTCTGGTCCTGCTCGTCGTCATCTTCGGCGGGTTCATGTTCATGCAGCAGCAGGCTGCGGCCAAGCTGACTGCGACCCAGGAGGCGGCAGCGACTCAGGTCGAAAGCCCCTACTCCGCCATCGCAAACGGACGCGTGGACGTCGAAGGCGGCCTGATTCAGGTGGCCGCGCGGCGGGGCGGCATCGTTCGCGACGTGCTGGTCGAGGAAGGCGACATGGTGACTGCGGGTCAGATCCTGGCGCGCCAGGAGGACGACGAGGCCCGCCTGGCCTTGTCTCGCGCTCAGGCCGAGGTGGCCCAGGCCGAGAGCCAGATCGCCATGACCCAGGTCGAGATCAACACCGCTCAACGCGAGTTTGATCGCCTCCAGCGGCTCGTCGACACCAACTTCGTCGCCGCCCAGCGCCTCGATCAGGCCCGCGACGCCATCGCGACGGCGCAGGCACGGCTCCAGTCGCAACGCGCCGCGGTGAACACCGCCCGGGCTCGCCAGCGTGAGGCGAACTACAATCTCGAGCTGACCGTGATCCGCGCGCCCGTCGCCGGCCGCGTGGTGCGCCGCTACGCCAACCCCGGCGCCGGGGCCTCCACCTTGAACGTCTCGACCATGTTCGACCTGGAGCCGGCGACCGAACGCATCGTGCGCGCCGAGATCGTCGAGGCGGACATCCCCAACATCACGGCCGGCCAGGCTGTCGAAATCCAGCCCGAGGGCGACCCCTCGACCAACTACGTCGGAACCGTGGTCCGCCGCGCCGGCGTGTTCGGCGCCCGCAAGCTGGCCTCGGACGATCCCTCCCAGCGGACCGACGAGCGAGTCGTGGAGGTGGTGGTTTCCGCCGGCGACGCGCCGCTGCTGATCGGCCAGCGCGTGCTGGTGAAATTCATGAAGCCAGGCGAAGTCGCCGGAGCAGAGCGCCAGATCCGTACCGGCGTGCCGCCCGAGCGCGCTATGAAGACCGTCGGCTGAGCGTCGTCAACGCCCCTCAAAGCGTCCGGGTCGCTTCTCGATAACAGCGTCGACGCCTTCCAGGTGATCGTCGGTGAGGTGCGCCAGGGCTTGCATGGCGGCCGACAGCTCCAGCATCTGATCAAGGCTCATGTCGCGGCTCTGGCGCATGAGGGTCTTTGCCATTCGCAGGGCCTGGGGCGGCTGCGCGGCCACTGCCTCGGCGATGCCCACCGCCTCGGCCATCAGCTGTTCATGAGCGACGGTTCGATTGACCAGACCCCAGCGTTCGGCAGTCTCGGCGTCGATGCTGCGCCCGGTGTACAGCATCTCCGCCGCCCGTGCATGGCCGACGTTTCGCGGCAACAGCCAAGAGCCGCCGTCGCCGGGAATCAGCCCGAGCTTCAGGAAGGGAACGCCGAAGCTGGCGCGGTTCGATGCGATCCGAATATCGGCCAGACCGGCGATGTCGCACCCCAAGCCCATGGCCGGGCCGTTCACCGCCGCGATCAAGGGCGTCTCCAGCGCATAGAGACTGCGAACAATCCGGTGGACCACCCGGCGGTACCGCTCGCGGATTTCCACCCCCGAGCCGGCGAAGAGATCGCGCCGCTCGCGCATGGCCTTGAGATCACCCCCAGCCGAAAAGGCCCGGCCCTGGCCCGTCAGCACGACACATCGCACCGACGGGTCCCCGTTCGCCGCCGCGCAGGCCTGGGCGAACGCTTCGCCGTCCTCCAGGTCCGGCAGGGCGTTCAGCCGTTCCGGCCGCGCCAGAGTCCAGATCAGGATGGCTTCGCGCCGCTCGATTTGAATCAGGCCGCTCACGGTCAAAGCGCCTGGTTCCGCGCGCGCTCGAGATAGAGCTCCCGCAGCCTGAGCGCGGCGGGCCCCGGCTCACCGTCGCCGATCGCCGCTCCGTCGATGGAGATCACCGGTGTGACGAAAGCGCTGGCCGAGGTGATGAAGGCTTCTCTGGCCTGTTTGGCGTCCTCGACTGAGAAGGGCCGCTCGTCCAGCTCCAGCCCCTGCTCGGCGATCAGGGTCATCACCGCGGCGCGGGTGATACCGCGCAGGATATTGGCCTGAACGTCACGGGTGCGGAGCCGGCCTTCCCTGTCCACGATCCAGGCATTCGTCGATGAGCCCTCCGTGATCAGCCCCAGCTCGTCGACCATCCAGGCTTCGTAGGCCCCCTTTTCCTTGGCGGCCTGCTTGGCCAGCACATTGGCCAACAGGCCGACGGATTTGATGTCGCAGCGGCCCCAGCGGATGTCGGGTTGGGTGACCACGGCCACGCCTTTGCGCGCGGCCGCCTCTATCGCCGACCGGTTCATCGACCGCGCCGTCACCACCACGCTGGGCGCTGTCTCGGCCGCAGGAAACGCGTGGTCTCGCCGTGCCGTCCCGCGCGTCACCTGCAGATAGACGATGCCTTCGCGCACCCGGTTGCGACGCACCGTCTCCCTCAGCACCGCCGCCAGGGCCGAGGGGCCCATGGGGTGGGCGATACTCAGTTCGTCCAGGCTGCGGTAGAGACGGGTCATGTGACCCTCGAAGTCGGCCAACCGTGAGTTCAACACGGCCCACACCTCATAGACCCCATCTGCGAACTGAAAGCCCCGATCCTCGACATGGATCACGGCCTCGGCATGCGGCGAGTAGACCCCGTTCACATAGGCGACCCGCGACATCAGTCGGCCGCCTCATGGTCATCGTCGCCGCCCCGAGCCGGCGCGACGCCCAGAGACTTGAGCTTTCTGTGCAGGGCCGAGCGCTCCATGCCGATGAAGCTGGCGGTGCGCGAAATATTGCCGCCGAAACGCATGATCTGGGCGGTGAGATACTCACGTTCGAACACCTCGCGCGCCTCGCGCAGCGGCAGGGCGATAATGCGCTCGGCGCCCAGCGAGCCAGCCGAGCCGGATTGGGCCACCTCGCTGGGCAACATCTCGGCCGTAATCGGCTCAGAGGTGTCGCCCGTGGCCAGGATCAGCAGACGCTCGACGTTGTTTCTCAACTGGCGGACGTTGCCGGGCCAGTCGTGAACTTGAAGCACCGCGATGGCGTCCTCACCCAGACGCCGACGAGGCAGTCCCTGGGAGTCCGCCAGGGTGTCGATGAAATAGTCGACAAGTTCGGCGATGTCCTCGCGCCGCTCCGACAGGGCCGGGGCGCGGATCGGCACTACATTGAGCCGGTGAAACAGGTCTTCGCGGAACCGGCCCTCTTCGATCTCGACGCGCAGGTCGCGCGAGGTAGAGGTCACGACCCGGACATCGACCTGGACATCGTGCTCGCCGCCCACCCGGCGAAACCGTTGGTCGACCAGGACGCGCAAGATGCGGCTCTGGCTCTCGCGCGGCATGTCGGCGACCTCGTCCAGATAGAGTGTGCCGTTGTGGGCGCGCTCAAACACTCCGATCTTCGAGGGTCGGCCGCCTTCCCCCTCTTCCCCAAACAATTCCACGTCTAGCCGCTCGGGCGTCATTCCAGCGGCCGAGATGGCCACGAACTCGCTCCGGGCGCGTGGACTGCCCTCGTGGATCTGGCGTGCGATTAATTCCTTGCCGGAGCCCGGCGGGCCCGAGATCAACACCCGGCTGTTGGCGCCGGCCACTTTGGCGATGGTGGCGCGCAGCTGCTGAGCCGCCTGGCTTTTGCCGATCAGGCCTGTGGGCACGAAGGCCTTGGCCCGCAGACGCCGGTTCTCTCGCTTGAGTGTGGCCGACTCCAGCGCTCGCTCGATCACGACCAGCAGGCGGTCCGACTTGAACGGTTTTTCCAGAAAATCATAGGCGCCGCGCCGCAGCGCCGAGACAGCCGTCTCGATGGTGCCGTGGCCGGAGATCATGACCACCGGCAGGTCGGCGTCCAGTTCCTTGACCAGATCCAGCAGTTCGAGACCGTCCGGCCCGCCGCCGTGCATCCAGATGTCGAGCACCAGCAGGGTCGGCTTGCGGTCGCGAATGGCGGCGAGCGCGGCGTTTGAGTCGGGGGCGGTGCGGACCGAGTGACCCTCATCCTCCAGGATGCCAGCCACCAGCTCTCGAATGTCGGCTTCGTCGTCCACGACCAGAATGTCGGCGCCGGTGATGCGCATGGGGCCTCCGCTAAACAGGCGCCGCGCTTTGCGGCGCGGTCGAGGTGGGGGTCTGGATCAGGGCCGTGGGAAACATCAGGCACATACGCGCGCCGCTCAGTTCCACCGCCTCGCCGAGCCTCAGCTCGCCGCCGTGATCCTCCAGAATCTTCTTGACGATGGCCAGACCGAGGCCGGTGCCCTTCTCGCGCGTCGTCACATACGGTTCTGTCAGCCGCTCGCGCTCGCGGGCGGGCGGAAGGCCGACGCCGTCATCCTCGATCACGAAGGTGAGATGGTGCGCGTCCAGTTCGAGGGCTGCCTGAATGCCGCCGTCTCCGCGGCCACCGGCCGCCCGACGCGACATGACCGCCTCCCCGGCGTTCTTCAGCAGATTGGTGAGGGCTTGGCCCACCATCCGCCCGTCGCAGTCCAGGGTCACGGCAGGCAGGGGCTCCACCAAGGTCACAGGCACGTCGGCCAGCGCCACGCGTTGGGCGAACACCGCCTCGCGCAGCAACTCGGCTGGCCTCTCCGGGGCGATCCGTGGCGCAGGCATGCGGGCGAAGGCCGAGAATTCGTCTACCATACGGCCGATGTCGCCAACCTGGCGAATGATGGTCTCGGTGCAGCGGTCGAAGGTCTCCACATCGTCACCCACGAGCTTGCGGTATTTGCGCCTCAGTCTTTCGGCAGAGAGCTGAATGGGCGTCAGGGGATTCTTGATCTCATGCGCGATGCGACGGGCGACGTCACGCCACGCGGCGTTCCGTTGCGCAGTGATCAGCCGGGTCATGTCGTCGAAGGTCAGGACCATCTCGCCACCGATCCCGCCCTGGGCGCGCACGCGCAATCGACGCGCTTCGCCCCCCCGCTCCAGGTCGATCTCCCCATCGGCATGCGCGTCGCCCCGTTCGACGAAGGGTCCGAACTCCGCCGCGACCTCGACCAGTGGTCGACCCATGGTCGCTCGCTCCGCCACCTGCAGAAGAGCCAGGGCGCTCTCGTTGATTGCCGAGACCCGACCCTCGCGATCCAGGCCTATCACCCCGGCGCTGACGCCGGACAGGACGGTTTCGATGAAGCGGCTGCGCGCCTGGGCTTCGGCGCTGGCCGAGACCAGAGCGGCCTGCTGGGCCTCCAGGTCGCCGGTCATGCGGTTGAAGGCGCGTGAGAGCACGGCGATCTCTTCGGGATCCTGGCTGTCGTCGACCCGAGCGGTCAGATCGCCCCCCGCCACCTTGTCCGCGGCCCGCACCAGTCGCGCGACCGGCGCCGAAATGGCGTTGGCCGCCGTCATTCCCAGCCACACGGCCCCCACGAGAATAAGAAGCGCCGTCTCTATGTAGCTGAGCGCGAAAACGGTCTGCACCTCGGTCCGGCTGCGTTCGGCCTCGCCATAGGCGATGATCGATTGCTCGGCCTGGAACATCTGACCGATCAGACCGGGCTGGAGCGGCCGGACCATGTAGAGATAGGCCTCACCGTATTCGGGAAGCGCGTACAGAGCGCGAATGGCGTCCGGATTCTGGGCGACATCGAGCGGCACATCCTCGCCGCCCGCGGCCACGCGAAAATCTTCTGCTTCCGGAGACAGGAATGAAGGCGCGCCGGGCTGCTCGCCTCGCGCCAGAATCTCCCCGTCCCCGTCTAGGATATACAGCGCGGAATACCCATAAATTCCCGCGATTTGGGCCAGATAACTATTGAAGCGAATTCGCTGCGGGAAGGAGTCCCGAATGGAATCCAGCTCGACCTGGATGAAGCCGATGTCACGATCCATCTGCTCACTGACGTCGCGCACGTAGGCGCGTCCGATCTCGGCGCTGTTTTCGACCGTCGATCGGACATTTTGGCTGAACCAGCCATCGACGCCGCGGTTGACCAGCACCCCGAACGCCAAGGCGATGAGGATGGCCGGCGCCACTGACACCAGGCTGAACAGGGTCACGAAGCGAAGGTGCAGCCGAACGCCGGCATCCGTCTTTCGGCGTCGGGCGAAGCGCACGACCCTCAGCGCCACGATCGCGGCGAGCACGCCGATGAGCGCAAGGTTGGCCAGAAGCACCGTCAGGATCAGGCCGCCGGCGCGGGCGCGCCCGCCCTCTTCGCCGCCGACGTCGGGCGCAACCGCGACAAGCCAGATGGCCGCCGCCGTCACCAGGGCGGCGATGACATAGGCGGTGATGAACAATAGCCGGCCGCGACCGCCCGAGATGAAGGACGGCCGCTCTCCCCCCCGTTCCGCAGCGGGGGCCTCGCTCGGATCGGCGGGCGCGGGGCTCATGCGCCTCCAGCTATGGCGCGGGTGTGACCCGGGTTCAACACCGTTGTGGCCAAAACGCCGCTATTACGGGCGGGTCGCCACAGCGCCGTCAACTCCGCCTCCACCTCGGCCGGCTTCTCCAGCCGGCACAGCCGCGCCTTGGCTTGGCGTCGCTCCAGCGCCTCGACCGGCCACGGCGCCTGCTCGACGTACCAGCCCAGATGCTTGCGGAACATCTTCAGCCCCACCCGCTCGCCATAGAACTCCAGCGCCTGGCGGAAATGCTCAATGACGATGGCCAGCCGTTCCTCGACGTCCGGCTCCGGCGGCTGGTCCTCGCCGCGCAAGGCCCGCTCCAGCCGCGCCGCCAGCCATGGGCGGCCATAGACCCCTCGCCCCAGCATCAACCCGTCCGCGCCCGATCGCGCCAGCGCCTCGCGCGCAGCGTCCGGCGAGGTGATGTCGCCATTGACGATGACCGGAATGGCCACGGCCGCCTTCACTTCGGCTACCGCGTCCCAATCGGCATGGCCGGTATAGAACTGCTGGCGCGTCCGCCCGTGCACCGTCACCGCCTGCACGCCCAGCGCTTCGGCTCGGCGGGCCAGATCGGCGGCGTTCCGGCTCGAGTCGTCCCAGCCAAGCCGCATTTTCACCGTAACCGGCCGGCGCGTCGCCGCCACCACCCCGCCTATGATGGCTGAAGCCAGATCCAGATCACGCATCAGGGCCGAACCCGAGGCAACGCCTGTCACCTCCTTGGCCGGACAGCCGTAATTCAGATCGATGATGTCGGCCCCGGCGCGCTCGGCGACGACCGCTCCCTCGGCCATCTTTCCTGGATCGCGTCCGACCAGCTGGATCACCGTCAGGGGCAGGCCGGCGCCCACCGCCGCCCGACGCACCACGTCGGGGCGTTCCCGAAGCAGCTCCGCCGCCGCCACCATCTCGGTGGCCACATAGGGCGCCCCAAGACGCGAAGCGACGCGTCGGAACGGCAGGTCGGTGACGCCGGTCATCGGCGCCATCAGAACTCGCCCGGGCACACGGACATCGCCTATGGTCAAGCCAGGGTCCACGGCGCTCTCGTCAAGCTCAAGTTCGGCATCTAAAAGGCGGGGCATGGAATTCTCGGCGATCGTGGCGGCGGCGGGCTCGGGCCGCCGGTCGGGCGGCCCCAAGCAGTGGCGCGCCCTGGAGGGCCGTCCCGTGCTGGCCTGGTCCGTGCAGGCCATGCTGGACGCCGGGGCCGCAGAGGTGGTCGTCGTCGTTCCGCGGGGCGAGGTCAAGCGCGCCGAGCAGGCGCTGGAGGGCGTCATCGGCTGGGCCGCCGTTGAGGGCGGGGCTGACCGCGCCGCCTCGGTGCGCGCCGGGATGGCCGCTCTCGGTCGTCCGGAATTGCCGCTGCTGGTCCACGACGCAGCCCGGCCGCTGCTGGACCGCGCCGTCATCACGAGTCTGTTGGACGCTCTGGCCGGAGCCGACGCCGCCCTTCCCGCCCTGCCCGTGCCCGACACCCTGAAGCGCGCCGAGGGCGGGCGCGTCGTCGCCACCGTGCCGCGAGAGGCGCTGTATGGCGCCCAGACACCCCAGGCGTTTCGCGCCGGCGTCCTGCAGCAGGCCTATTCCGCCTGGACCGCCGCCGAGCCGCCCACCGACGAGGCCCGGGTGGCCGAGGCCGCCGGTCTGTCGGTCGTCCTGGTCCCCGGCGACCCCCGCCTGATCAAGCTCACCTATCCCGAGGATTTCGCCGTGGCCCAGGCCCTGAGCGCTCCCGCCTCCCGCCGCCGCGCCCGCATCGGCCAGGGCTATGACGTCCATGCCTTCGGGCCCGGCGAGACGGTCTGGCTGTGCGGGGTCGCCGTGCCGCATACCCAGGCCCTCGTCGGACATTCCGACGCCGACGCCGGCCTCCACGCCCTGACCGACGCCCTGTTGGGCGCGCTCGGCGAGGGCGATATCGGCGATCACTTCCCGCCATCCGATCCCCAATGGAAGGGCGCCGCCTCCGACCGCTTCCTGCTTCACGCCGTCGAGATGCTGGGCGCACGCGGCGGCGAGGTGATCAACGCCGACGTCACCCTGATCTGCGAACGCCCCAGGATCGGTCCGCACCGTTTGGCCATGCGCCAGCGTCTGGCCGAACTGCTCGGCGCCCCGCTCGACGCCGTCAGCGTCAAGGCCACTACCTCCGAACGCCTCGGTTTCACCGGCCGCGAAGAGGGCCTCGCGGCCCTGGCGGTGATTTCGGTCGAATTGCCCGGCTAGTCGCCGAACAGCCGCAACCGGTCGCACGCGGCGCCGGGGGTCAGTCGTTCTCCCCCTCCGGGGAGGTCGTCAGCACCCGCGCGATGGCCCTCGCCTGGAGATGCGGCAGGATCCGCTCGTTGTGCGCCTCGTACAGCATGTCCAGATAGGCCCGGTCCCACGCCGTCATCCCCTCGGGCGGGGCGTCCGCGCCGAACAGGTTCAGGATCGAGGGATACGCCGAGGTGTCGGCGTCCGGGTCGATCTGGGCCAAAGCGCCCATGGCCACATAGTCGGCCAGCTGGCCCAGCGTCGCGCCCGACGCCTGCTCGAAGTCCACGATGACGATCACCCGCCGCAAGTCGTCGCGAATCTGGGCACGCCGGCCTGAATAGGTGTGGACCAGGATCAGCGGAGCATCCCCACCCGGTAAACGCGCAACTGGTGCGCCCGTATCGGAATCCGTCGGCATGCTCGAATGCCACCAGCGCACCGGAGCGTCCGACGCCTGGAACGCCTGGAAGGCGCCCCGTCCGCGATCCGATCCCGAGGCCCCGGCGCGGAAGACCGCCGGTCGGCTTTCGGCCAGGGCCTGGGCCATGGCCCGGCCATCGCTCGCGCCGATGATCAGGATATGCGGCCGACAGCCGGGCGCGCGGGCGCCCAGGCCCAGCTCCCGCGCCAGGTCGGATACCCGGTCGATCATATACTGCGCCGTCTCGCGGCGGATATTGACCGTGCCGACGCAGATCGAATGGGTCCAGCGCGCCAAACCGCGTCGGGGGGATGGCGCCGCCACCTCGTCCACGAAGGCCTCCACCACGGAGATCAACTCCCGGCGGCCGATGACCTCGATCTCCTCCAGCTCGGTGACCGGCTCCTCGGCGGCGGCGGGCTCGACCGGCGGCTGACCGGCCCACGCGAGCGTCGGCGCAGCGGCCATCGTCAGAAGGAGCGCGGCCCAGGCGACAGGCGTGATAATCGTTTTATGCATCATCCAGCCTCCACCAGACCGCAATCATGTCACCGCCGCTGTCAGCAAACTATATCAACGCATTCGAGCTGGCAAAACAGCGGAATATGACCCAGCCTGATACAGGAGCGCATGCAATCCATATAACAATCGTCCTCCGCACCTTGGGCGCACTGCGCCGGCGCAGCCGCCGAAGACATTGGAGCCGAGGCCGGGGCCGCTCCCATGACGAAGACAGCCGCCGCCAAGACGGTGATTTTCTTGAGCATAATACCCTCCCTTGATGTCCGCTCCCAACTGGACATCTCACGGTAGCAAGGGGGGCAGGCGTCAAACCTGAAGGGTGCGGCGGATCGCCGCAGCCGCCGCGCGAAGACGGGATCAGTCTTCGTCTTCGTCCTTGAGCAGGTCTTCCTTGGAGATGGGCTCGTCCTTGACCTCGGCCTGGCCGAAGATCAGGTCGCAGACCTTCTCTTCATAGATCGGCGCGCGCATCTGGGCGGCGGCGTTGGGGTTCTGGCGGTAGAAGTCCAGCACCTGGTTTTCCTGACCCGGATAGTTGCGGGCCTCGGCCATCAGAGCGTTGTTCAGCTCCTGATCGGTGACCTGGACCTCGTTGGCGCGGCCGATTTCGGCCAGCACCAGACCCAGCCGCACGCGGCGCTCGGCGATCTTGCGATATTCGTCCTTCAGGGTTTCGTCCGACTTCTGGGCGTCATCGTTCGACAGACGGCCGGCCTTCTTGTCCGCCTCGACCTGCTGCCAGATCCCTTCAAACTCGGCCTCGACCATCTTGGGCGGCAGGGCGAAGTCGTGACCTTCGTCCAGCTGGTCCAGCAGGGCGCGTTTCAGGCGGAAGCGCGACATGCGCTGATACTGCTGGTTCAGGTTCTGGCCCAACAGCTCCTTCAACTTGTCCAGCGATTCCAGACCCAGTCGGGTGGCGAGCTCTTCGTTGACCTCGGCGTCCTTGGGGCCCTTGATCGCCTTGACGGTCACATCGAAGGTCGCGGCCTTACCGGCCAGATGCGCGGCCTGATAATCGTCGGGGAAGGTGACCTCGAGGGTCTTTTCCTCGCCCACCTTGGCGCCCTTCAGCTGCTCTTCGAAGCCGGGGATGAACTGGTTGGAGCCGATCACCAGGGTCGCGTCCTCGG
>CAYMOD010000027.1:0-15019 GCA_964391945.1 uncultured Rhodobacterales bacterium
CCCTGCGTGTGCCCCCGCGCGACGTTCGCCGGGCGTGTCCGCCATTTCGGGAGGCACCGTGACGGGCGGCTTGCGCGGCGGCGTGGTCTGCGCCAGCATGGATTCCGCGGCGACATGGGGGAGCGGCATATGGATGATCGGTTTGCCCTGCAGATCCGGGTGACCGGGATGGTGCAGGGGGTGGCATTCCGCGACTGGACGCGGCGGGAAGCGGAGGCGATGGGCCTCGCCGGATGGGTGCGCAACGACGCTGACGGATCGGTGGCGGTGTTGCTCGCCGGACAGAAGACGGCCGTGGACCGGATGCTGCACGCGCTGCGCGACGGCCCGGCCTCGGCGCGGGTCACCGGCGTCCATGCCGAACCGGCGGAACCGCCGGCGGAAGCGGGGTTCCGGGTCCTGCGCTAGAGCATGTGCGACGAACACCGGTTCGCCGAACATGCTCCATGGCATTGACGGGTCGCGTTTTCGCACCGCGAAAGTGGTATCCACTTTCGCTGAAAACGCTCTAGCGTGATTTCAAGATAGGGGGAGCCACCTGCCGGCCTGGAAATTGCGCGCGGCAACCGGACAGGGCGCCCGGACCGATGCCCTCGGGCCGGAAGCGCTCCAGATACGGTTTCAGGGCTGCGAGCGGGCGGATCTGCTGACCCCTTGCGACCCGTTGCACGAGCGCGGGCTTCGCCGCCCGGCAGCCTTTGCCGCCGGCCTATGGGGTACGCGCGCGATCCTCTGCCGGTCAGGCGCGTGTTCGTGCCTGATCGACTGTTGGTGCCCGATCGATGGCTCTCTCCAGGTTTGCCGTATGAAAGCCTGAAGGGAACCAGCCGGTCGGCGCCGTGGGGGATGCGCATGGGCGCTGCCATGCTCCGGGCCCGGGCCGGGGGATCAGGCGCGGCCGGAGGCGTTCTTGACCCATTGCAGCACCGCGCGGAGACGGTGGAGTTCCAGCGGCTTGTGGAGGAGGGTCACGTCGGCTGCCTGGGCGCGGAGCTTGAGTTCGGCGCTGCGGTCGGCGGAAACGAGGACGGCGGGGATGGCGCCGTGGCGGCTGCGGAGCGCGGTGATCGCGTCGAGACCGTTCGCGCCATCGTCGAGCACGTAATCGGCGATGATGACGTCGGGCGCCTCGCCCACATCCTCGATCAGCGCCGCCGCATCGGCGAGACCCGCGGTCTCGAGCGGGCTCGTCCCCCAGTCCTCGAGCAGCGAGATCATGCCGGCGCGCACGTCCGCATCGTTCTCGATCACGATGACGATCATGTCGTCGAGCGGCGGGGTCTGATGGGAATCCGCCGCGCGCTCCTCAAGCACCGCGGCGCAGGGGACGACGGGTACCGAAACCGTGAACCGGGTGCCGCGGCCGGGCTCGGAATCGAGACCGAGGGGATGGTCGAGCAGCGCGCAGGACCTCTCGACGATGGCGAGGCCGAGGCCCATGCCCTGCGGCGCGTCAACCGAAGTGTCGAGCCGGACGAACTCGCGGAAGATGTCGGCGCGGCGCTCGGGCGGGATGCCGGGGCCGGTGTCGCAGACCTCGAGGCTGAGCCGCGCGCCCTTGCGGCGGACGCCGACGAGGACGCGGCCGGCCCCGGTGTAGCGCAGCGCGTTGACGACGAGGTTCTGGAGGATCCGCCGCAGGTAGGCAGGATCGCTCTCGACCCAGAGCGCGGTCGGCATGACGGTGAGGGCAAGGCCGCGCTCGCGGGCGAGCGGCTGGAACTCCTGGTCGATGGACTTCATGAGCGGCGCGAGCGGCATCGGCCCGATCTCGGCCTTGGCCGAGCCGATGTCGAGATTCGAGATGTCGAGAAGCGCACCGAGAATGGTCTCCACGCTCTCGAAGGCGGAGCGGATGCGGTCGGCAATGGCGCGCTGGTCCGGGTTGAGCTCGGTGTGCGAGAGCGATGACAGGAAGAGCTTGGCGGCGTTGAGCGGCTGCAGCAGGTCGTGGCTCGCACCGGCGACGAAGCGCGATTTCGAGGCGTTGGCACGCTCGGCCTCGTCGCGCGCGGCCTCGAGTTCGCAGGTGCGCTCCTGCACCCGTTGCTCGAGCGTCTCGCGCACACGGTTGAGCGCCGCCACCGCAACGCGCTCGGCGGTCATGTCGGTGAAGGAGACGACGAAACCGCCGTCGGGCATGGGGCGGGCGCAGACGTCGAGCACGGCGCCGTCGGCACGGCGGAGTTCGAGCCCCAAGGCTGCACGGCCGCCCGGCGCCGCGCCCCAGTCGCGCAGCGCCTCGACGCCTTCCCGCGGCAGGAGCCGGCCGCCGCTCTGGATGTAGGTGAGGATGGACGCGAAATCGGTACCAGTCTGCATCAGCGAGACGGGAAGCGCGATCAACTGGCGCAGCCGCTCGTTGGTGCCGGCAAGATGGTGGCCGCCATCGAAGATCGCCACGCCCTGGGTGATGTGGTCGAGCGTCGCGCGGACGAGCCGCGCCTGATCGTCGAGCAGCCGGTTCCGTTCCTCGCGCTCGCGGCGGATCATGTCGGTGACTTCGGTCTGGATGACGGCGGTGCCGTTCGAGGGCGAGCGGTGCTCGCTCACCTGCATCCAGCGGTCGCCCCTGACCTTGACGAGGAAATGGACGTGCGACCGGCGGTGGCTGCTGACGCGCTGCTGCGCCCATTGCTCGGGCGTCATGCCGGCCGGCGCCTCGAGATAGGCGCTCTCGGCGACATGGCGGACATAGTCGACGAAGGGGAGGCCGGGGGCGAGTTTCGCCCGCACGTCGGGCATGTCGGCGGCGAAGCGGCTGTTGAAGAGGATCAGGACATCATCGGGGCCGAAGAGCGCGAAACCCTCCTGCAGGACCTCGAGCGCATCGTAGAGGTCCTGGCGCGCCTTCTCGGCCTCCTGCCGCGCCACCGTGAGGCGGGCATTGGCGATGGAGAGCATCTTCAGCGCGTCGTCGAGGTCCTTGGTCCGGCCGCGGACCTGTTCCTCGAGCGCGGCGGCGAGCTGGAAATGCGAGTAGCTCGGGCCGAGCTGGGTCATCTCCCGCTCGACGCGGGACATCAGCACCGCAACGATCCGGCGCAACTTGGCGTTCTCCGCCGCAAGGTCGTCGGCAGGGTCGAAGATGAGCGCGAGTTCGGCGTTCATGACCCGGCGTTGCCGCCCACAGGAGGGAAGATCGCAACGCCGGTGAAGGTCTGGTTGACATGGAGCATGTTGAACTGCTCGCCATAGCTGTTGAAGCCGATCACCCGGTGACGCCGGAGCGTCTCCGACATCGGCTCCCTGACCCGGGTTTCCTCGATCTCGAGCCGGCGCAGCACGCATTCGCAGGCGATGATCGCATCGGGCGGTCCTTCGGGCGAGAGCTCATCGAGCGAACGGGCGAGGTGGCTGGCGATGTCCTGCCCCTTGGCGAGGGTGAGGACCAGGCCTTCGTCGATCGCGGTGAGGAAACGCAGGTCGCCGTTCTCCTCCACGCGCTGGATGGAGCAGACATGATGGTGATCACCCACGCGCACGGCAACCGGGTGGGCGGCGAAGATGAAGGGCGAGAGCTGCTCGGATTCCCGTCCGAGCGCGCGGGCATAGGCGCGCGCGGCAGGCTCGGCGTTCAGCTCGTGCACGAGGCGGCGGGCGGGATCGGCGGCGGTGACGACCATCTTCACCTCGGTCGGCACGAGATGGTCGAAACGGAACACCTTGATCCGGCAGGCGGTGCGGATGAAGGCGACGACGGCGGTGTTGCGGCGGAAGCCGCCGTCGGCGAAGACGAAGGTCTCCCCGAACCGTACGCCGTCAGCCGCCGAGCCGCCGAAGAGCGGCGTCGTGCCGAGCGCGGGCGCGAGGGCCGCCACCAGTTCGTTCTCGCGCATGCTCATGCCATCGGTGAGCAGGAAGGCGAATTCGTTCCCCCAGGTCGGCGTGCGGTTGGCGAGCCCGCCGCGGCGGCGCAGCGCCTCGGCGACGGTGAAGGAATGGCCGAAATTGTCCACGTCCCGGATCACCATCGCCGCGGCGCGGAAATGGCTGAGCGGCAGGCCGATCGCCACCATGGAATCGTCGAGATAGCCGCTGATGCCGATCTCGCCCGCGGTGGTGCAGCCGATCACCGTCTCCTGCGGCAGGCGCTCCCGCACCGCCTGGGCGACGCGGGTCCGGTCGTAGTGGCAGGAGACGAAGAGGAGGACGAGCGCGAATGGTCCGCCCCCGAGGCCGCCGACAATCTCGGCCACGGCCTGCTCGGCTGCGGCGGCTGTGCTTTCCGCACGCCGCACGATCGGCTCGCAAAGAGCGTCCGACAGGTTCGTGACAGTTTCCGCGCTTCCCATCGTGGAAGTTTAGTCGTTGCCCCTGCCCTCGCGCAAGATGCCCGCGAAACTGGCCTTGTTGGCGATCAGCACCGCCTGGGTGCGGCTCCGGGCGCCGAGCTTGCGCAGGATGGCGGTGATATGGGCCTTGACGGTGGTTTCGGCGATCGAGAGTTCGTAGGCGATCTGCTTGTTGAGCTTGCCCTCGCAGACGAGGTCGAGGATGCGCGCCTGCTGGGGCGTGAGCTCCGCGAGGCGGGCGGCGGGATCGGCATCGCCCGTGCGCAGCGCCTTGTTCGGGGGCACGTAGCTTTCGGGTGTGTAGGTGCCACCGGCCCAGATCTCGGAAAAGGCGCGGACGAAGACCTCGCGCGGGCTGTCCTTGGGGATGAAACCGGCCGCGCCCGCCTCCATCACCGAGGTGATGATGCGGCTGTCGTGCATGGAGGAGACGACGATGACCGGTACGCCGGGCGCCGCCGCCTTGAGCCGCATCAGCCCGTCGAGCCCGGCGACATCAGGCAGGTTGAGGTCGAGCAGGATCGCTTCCGGCGCCTCGCCGCGCCGGAGCTCGACGAGGCCATCGGCGAGGCGGCTCGCGGTCGCGATCTTGCGAACCTTGAGCGCGCTCGTCAGTGTCATGGCCAGCGCCTCGCAGAAGAGCGGATGGTCGTCGATGACCATCACGTAACCGACTGTCTGTGAGGAACCGCCGAGCGAGATCACGGCCGAACGCATGCCCATTCCTTAATGCAATGAACCGTGAATATAGCAGTTGCAACCCTTGCCCGCATCTCCGACCAAAGGCGAAGTGATCGGGGAACCCCCTGCCGCCGGCTGCGGCTTTGGCCTATTTCTTCTTCATCCGAGGCGACGAACGTCGCGCCGGGCCGGCAAAAGGGTCCGACAGGGGAGAGGATCAATTGTGTGTCTTCAGGGTGATTCGTGATCTGGCCATGCGGCCCTTGATCGCCGCGGCGGCGCTGGTCGTGTCTGTCCTGCCGGCCATGACGGAGGATCTGCCGGTGCTGACGGTGGCGGCGCAGATGTCGGGCACGGTCAACTGGGAACTCCAGACGATCAGACACCACCGCC
The DNA here is from genome assembly GCA_964391945.1 of uncultured Rhodobacterales bacterium. Taxonomy (GTDB): domain Bacteria; phylum Pseudomonadota; class Alphaproteobacteria; order Rhodobacterales; family Rhodobacteraceae; genus Amaricoccus. Next base: position 5,370 of record CAYMOD010000027.1, read on the forward strand.
TCGACCGCGAGCACGGTTTCGAACTCGAACTGATGGAGGTGGCGGGCTCGCCGGCCAGACAGATCGCCTTCCAGGCCGGCGAAGCCGACGTGATCGTGTCGGACTGGATCTGGGTCGCGCGGCAGCGGGCGGAGGGGCAGGACATCGCCTTCATCCCCTGTTCCGTCGCCGTGGGCGGGGTGATGGTGCCCGAGGGGAGCGACGCCGAGACACTTCAAGACCTGAAGGGCGAGCAGATCGGCATCGCCGGCGGGCCGCTCGACAAGGGCTGGATCATCATGCGCGCCCGTGCCGCGCAGGAAGGCTGGGATCTGGCGGCGGAGACCAGGCAGGTCTTCGGCGCGCCGCCGATCATCTATCAGGCGGGCGTCACCGACGAGGTCGCGGCAGTGATGAATTTCTGGCATTTCATGGCGAAAGAGGCGGCGGGAATGCGCCACCTGATCTCCATCGACGCGGCGGCCGAAGCCCTCGGCCTCGCCCCGCAGACGCCGCTCCTCGGCTACATCGTCAAGGGCGAGATGCTTGCGGAGGAGCCCGAGGCGGTCGCGGGCCTCGCCCGGGCGTCGCGGGCGGCAAGGGACCTCCTGCGCGAGAGTGACGCGGAATGGGAGCGGCTGCGGCCGATCATGGGTGCGGAGAACGACGCCGAATTCCGAGCCGGGCGAGACACTCGCCGTGCTCGGACCGTCCGGGACGGGCAAATCCACGCTCCTGCGGATCCTCGCCGGGCTCGACCGTGACTTCGAGAGCAGCGTGCGCCGGCCGGAGCGGGTGGCGATGGTGTTCCAGGAACCGACGCTGCTGCCGTGGCGGCGGGCGATCGAGAATCTGACGCTGGTCACGGGCGTCAGCCGGATACGGGCGGAGGCAGCCCTTGGCGAGGTCGGCCTTGCCGGCCTGAGCGCGTCCTATCCGCGGCAGCTTTTGCTCGGCCAGCAGCGGCGGCTGGCGCTGGCGCGAGCCTTCGTGACGGGTCCCGCGCTTCTTCTGCTCGACGAACCCTTCGTCTCGCTCGACCAGCGGCTGGTTGGCGAGATGCTGGCGCTCACCGAGGCGCTGATCGTGGCGGCGCGGCCGGCGGCGGTCTTCGTCACCCATTCCCCGCCCGAGGCCGAGCGGCTGGCGACGCGCGTGCTGAGGATCGGCGGCTGATGCGGCGGGGCGCCCTCCGGCGGCTGCGCTGCGCGGGCGGGCCGCTCCGGCTGCGGCTGCTCGTCGGCGCCGGGCTGATCGCGGTGCTCGCGATTGCGGCGGCGGCGATCGCGGGGTGGGCCGGGGCGCGCTCGGCGGCGCTGATCGCGGAGACGACCGGGGCGCAGCGGCGGGTGGAACTCTTCGGCCAGATCTCGGCGCAGGTGTCGGACTATGCACTCGCCGCGCTACAGGGCGCGACCTCCGGCATCGATCCGGCCCAGCGCGGCGAATGGCTCGAGTTCCGGGCCGAAGCGGTACGCGGCGCCTTCCGCGCCGCCGGGAGCGCGCTGGCGCAGGCGGTGGCGGAGGCCGAGCACATGCCGGCCGAGGAGCGAACCCGCCGTGCCGCAGGCTCGATTGCCCTCGCGCGGATGCAGGCGAATTTCGAAGCCCTGGCGCGGCGGGCGCCGCAGGCGGAGGATGCGCCGACACTCCGCGCCCAGCTCGATACCTTCGCGACCCTTTTTGCGCCACTTCTCGCCGAGGCGATCGCGGTCGAGCGCCGCGCCGGCCAGCGCGCCCGGATCGCCGCCGAGGAACAGCGCGAACTGATGCGTGGCCTTGCGCTCGGCATCGGCGTGTTGGCCGTCCTGCTCTACGCCGTCTTCGTGCTCGGGCTGATCCGGCCGCTCCTCCGCCGGCTCGACCGGGTGGCGGCAGCGGCGGACGCGGTCGGTCGCGGCGTCTTCTCCGCGGTGCCGCCCGTCGATCGCCGCGACGAACTCGGCCTCGTCTTCGCGCAGGTGGCGCGGATGGCCGCCCGGCTCGGCCGTGGCCGCGCCGCGATCGAGCGCGACCGCGCCCGGCTCGAGGAGATTGTCGCCGAACGCACCGCGGCGCTTCAGGAGGCCAACGCCCGGCTCGAGGAGATCGACACCGAGCGCCGCCGCCTCTTCGCCGATATCGGCCACGAACTCCGAACGCCGCTCACCGTCATCCTCGCCGAGACCGAGATCGCCGGGCATGACGCGGCCGATCCGGCGGAGGTGAAGGGGGCGATCGCCACCATCCGGGCGCGGGCACGGCGGCTCAACCGGCGGATCGAGGACCTGCTCAGGGTCGCGCGTTCGGAGACCGGGCAGATCGAGCTCGAGGACGCGCGTTTCGACCTCGCCGCCGCGCTCGATGACGCGATGGACGATGTCGCCGCACTCGCCCGCCGCGGCCGGGTGAGGTTCATCGCCGATCTCGCCCCGGCAGAGCCTGCTTCGACGGCCGCGCGCGGGGATCGTGACTGGTCGCGGCAGGTAGCGGCAGGCATATTCGAGAATGCGATCCGCCACTCACCGGAAGGTGCGGCGGTCACGGTTGCCCTCAAGCGCCGCGGCGATAAGATCGCCGCCGAAATCACCGACGAGGGGGATGGCGTGCCGGAAGCCGATCAGGCCCGCGTGTTCGAACGCGGCATCCGCAGCGGAAGGCGGGGCGTCGGATTCGGGATCGGCCTCGCGCTCGCGGCCTGGGTCATGGAGCGGCAGCATGGCACGATCGTGCTGACGAGCCCGGCCCGCCCCGATCCCGACCCCCACCCCGACCGGCCGGGCACCCGCGTCACCCTGACGTGGCGGGCAGCATGATGCCGCGCATCCTGGTGCTCGAAGACGACGAGGACATCGCCTCGGCGCTGGCGCGGGGCCTCCGCCGCGAGGGATACGAGCCCGTGGTCGCCCACGACATCGCCGGGGCAGAGGCGATCCCGGACCTCGCCGCGATCGGCGCGGCGGTCGTCGACGTCATGCTCGGCGCCGACGACGGCAAACGCATGGTGCGGCGGCTCAGGGGGGCGGGCATGCGGGCGCCGATCATCATGCTCTCAGCGCTCTCCGGCGTCGAGGACCGGGCGGCCGGCCTCGAGGCGGGGGCGGACGACTACGTGGCCAAGCCCTTCGATTTCGCCGACCTCGTCGCGCGCATCCGCGTCCAGGAGCGCCGCCGGGCCGGGCCGCGGATCCGCCGCTTCGCCGACCTCACCTACACGCCCGACCGCCGCGAGGCCGCCGGTCCCGGGCGCGCCGTCACCCTCACCGAACGCGAGGCGCTCCTGCTCGAGCATTTCCTCGATCACCCGGAAGCCGTCCTCAGCCGCGGCGCGATCTTCGACGCGCTCTGGAGCAGCGACGGCGGCACCAGCGAGAACGTGGTCGACGTCTACATCGGCTATCTCCGCCGCAAGCTCGCCGCGACCGGCGCGGTCGAGGCGCAGCTCAGAACCCTGCGAAGCCGCGGCTTCGCGCTCACCAGAACGCGCGAGGAGGCGCAAGCGACATGACCGGATTCCGCCCCATCCTCCTCCTGATGGCAGTGCTGGCCCTCGGGGCGCCCGCGCTCGCCGTTGCGGCGGAGGATGGCGGGGACGGGAGCGGGGACGAGGGCGGCGTGCACGAGGGCCTCTTCGCCACCGGCGTGCTCGACGAACTCGCCATCGGCGAGAGCATCCGCTTCCGTCACGACCGCAGCGTCGAGCCCGACACTCCCGTCATCCTCGAATTCGAAGGCACCGCCGAGGTAGCGCTTGCCGAAGCCGGCGATGGCCGCCGCGAGGCGCGGGTGACACTCACCGCGAACGGCGATCCGCGGCCGGTGCCGCCGATGCCGGCCGATGCCGGGCATCCGCTTCTCCTGATCTTCCTCGAGAGTACGGTGCGGACGATGGCGGAGACGGCGGGGGGCAGCCCATACTACATCCGCAACCGCATCCGCGAATCGTTCTGGGACAGCGGCGAGGCCGAGCCCGTCGAGATCCGCTACGAGGGCGAGACCGTCGCGGCGGAGGAACTTGTCTACCATCCCTTTGCGGAGGACCCGAACCGCGACAGGATGGGCGGATTTGCCGATCTGACGCTTCGCTTCCTGGTCAGCGATGCGGTGCCGGGCGGCATCGCGCGTTTCGATCTCGAGGTGCCGCCGGCCACGAACCTGCCGGGGGTGAGCGAGACGATCGTGCTCGAAGGACTGGAACAGGAGGAGGAAACGTGAAGCATCTCGCCGCAGCCATTGCCCTCGCCCTTGCCGCGGCGCCGGCCGCGGCGCAGGGGCTCGACACCACCGTGAATGATTTTCCGACGGCGGCACGGTCGGAATACGTCTTCGCCTGCATGGCGGTGAACGGCCAGACGCCCGACATGCTGCGCCGCTGCTCGTGCTCGATCGACGTCGTCGCCTCGATCCTGCCCTATGAGCGCTACGTCGAGGCGGAGGCTGTCCTCGCGCTGCGGCAGGCGACGGGCGAGCGTGTCTCGATCATGCATAATGCCCCGATTGCCAACGAGCTCGTGCAGGATCTCCGCCGCGCCCAGGCCGAGGGGGCGGTCCGCTGCTTCTGACGCCGGGGCATGCGTGTGGCGCGCCCGGGGGATGCGCCCCCGCGGAGGCCCTCACATGCCGACGGTGAAGTCGCCGCCGAAGGTCTCATCCTCGGTATCGGTGGCCGTCACGCTGAGCCCGCCGGTGCCGTTCTCGGTATAGCGGAAGCGGAAGCTCGGGTCTTCGCTGAGCGAGATGCCCCCCGTCATCGAGAAGAGGAGCCCGTCGCCCTGCCGCACCTCGACCTTGTCGACGAAATGGGCGGGGATGAAGATCTGGGTGATCTGGTCGCGCTGGAGCCCGGAATAATTCGGGTGGCGGACCATCACCTGCGCCTCGCGCTGCGATCCGGAGGCCGCTGGCTCGCCGTCGAACCAGCGCACCCGCGTCTCGCCGAGCGAGGCCATCGCCTCCTCGGCATCCTTCATCGCCGGCGCGGCACAGCCCCCCGAGGCGCGCACGAAGCGGCCGGCCATGTGCAAGGCGCCGTCCTCGGTCTCGGCGATCACGCGCACGTTCGAATAGGCGTTGACCCGCAAACGGGTCTCGAGCGCGAGCGGGTGCATCGCCTCGCCGAAGTCGAACTCCGCCGCGACCGGCGCCGGATTCTCGTCGACGACGAGGGTGAGGCGGGTGATCCGCGGCGTGCCTTCCTGCTGGGTGATGCGGATCGGCACGATGGCGGCATCATGGGCCCGGAACGGTGCCTCGATGGTGACGAGCGCCTCGCCGTCGATCGGCTCGGCCTCGCCGATGACGCCGGGCGCGATCGCGTCCCAGGTCTCGCTCGGCTGCATCGGGTTGGAGCGCTCCTCGGCGCCTGCCGCGGCGGCGAGGCCGAAAGCCGCGGCGAAGAACAGGCTGCGAACCGGTCGCATGCGCGATTCTCCCTTTCCGGTTTGGCCCTATACTAGTCGATACAGAGGCCGCTGTCATCAATCTGCCTTGTTCGACGCCGGCCGGCTGCGTCAGTCTCGAAGGCATGCTCGATGTGATTCTCGAAGCCTGCCTCGCCGATCGGCCGGAAGTCTGCGCGACCCGCCTGCTGCCCGGCCCCTGTAGCGAAGCCGACGCCGGACCGAGGGCCGAGGGCTGGGCCGAAGCACGGGCCCTGAGCGTGACGGGTGCCGAATGCGGCCACGGCCCGGTGCTCGCGGTCGAGGAGATCGCGCCCGGCGTCTTCGTCCATACCGGTGCGCAGGCGCTCGCGGATGCTGAGAACGGCGGCGATATCGCCACGCTCGGCTTCGTCGTCGGCGAGGAGAGCGTGGCGGTGATCGACGCCGGCGGCTCGCGGGCGATCGGCGAGCGGCTCTATGCCGCGGTGCGCGCGGCGACGGATCTGCCGATCGGCTGGCTCGTGCTCACCCACATGCATCCCGACCACAGCCTCGGCGCGTCGGTGTTCCGGGAGGCGGGCGCGGCGACCGTCGGCCACGAGAAACTGCCGGCGGGGCTCGGGGCGCGGGCGGAGACCTATCTCGACACCCTCATCCGCGAGGCCGGCGCCGAAGCGGCGCTCGGCACCGAGGTGGTTCTGCCGGTCGAAACGGTGCCGGAGCGGCGCAGCCTCGATCTCGGCGGGCGGGAACTGGTGCTCGAAGCGCATCCGACCGCCCATACCGACAATGATCTCACCGTGTTTGACGCGGCGACCGGCACGCTCTGGACCGGCGATCTGGTGTTTGATGGCCATCTGCCGACGGTAGACGGGTCGGTCCTCGGCTGGCTCGGCCTGCTCGATACGCTCGAAGGCCAGGCAGCGGAGCGCGCCATTCCCGGCCATGGCGGGCCGGCCCTCGACTGGCCCGAGGGGGCGGCGCCGACGCGCGACTATCTCGCATCGCTGATCGAGGACACCCGGGCCGCCGTCGCCCGCGGCGACAGCCTGTCGGACGCGGCCATGACGGTCGGGCAGGACCTCGCGGGCGACTGGGCGCTCTTCGACGTCTTCCATCCGCGCAACGTCACCGCCGCCTTCCGCGAACTGGAATGGGAGTGAGCGGCGGCGACCGGGGCGGCAGTCAGGACAGCGATCACGCCTCGGCGGTCGCGAGCCACCAGATGTTGCCGGCCGCGTCGCGAACGGCGCCGCGCCGGTCGGAATCCTCGCCGCGTTTCGGCGCCTCGACCGGCTCGGCTCCGAAATCGAGCGCCCTCCGGTAAGCCGCTCCGACATCCTTCACGTAGACGTGCAGCCAGACCGGGAAGGCGGGACAGGACTCCGCCGCCTGCGCGATCATCACCACGCTGTCGCCGATCCGGTATTCCCCGTGCATCAGCGACCCGTCGGCCCGCGTGAGCTTCATGAGTTCCTCGGCGCCGAGCACCCCGGTCATGAAGCCGATCACGGCAGCCGGCGCGTCGGCCATGATGTAGACCGAGACATCGGAGCGGCCCTCGGGCTTGTAGCCCTGCGCCATTGGCTCCTCCCCTATGATCGCGGCGGCTTTCGTCATGAACGGGGCGCGGGCGTGACCCTGGTCCCGGTCCGAAAGCTGCCGATCCTGCGTGTCAGCCCCTCGATCCTGAACGGTCTCCTGAACGGCCTGCGGCCGAGCCGCAACTCGCGATGCGCCTACAGCATCCCCGCGATCAGCCGCGCGAGCGCGAAGGCGCGCTGTTCGAGGAGGACCGGCGTCTCGCAGACATATTGCAGCGACTGCGCGCGCTCGCGATAGACACGGGTCTCCCAGGCGAGTTCGTCCTCGAGTTCCTCGATCCGGTCCATGTCCTTCTCCTCGGCAGCATCGAGCTGCACGAGCTGGTTCTGCAATTCCTCGACCTCATCCGAGAGCGCCGCCTGGCTGCGCGCATAGCGGCCGATCCCGCTGATCACCTGCTGGCGCTCGCGCTGGATCATGTCGAGCACCGCGTTGAAGAGCTGGCCGGCCTTTTCCTCGCGCTCGGCCTCGGGAACGGTCGCGAGCCAGTCCGCGACGCGTGCCTCGACCTCCTCCATCCCGACCCGGCGCGGGGCGATCGCCGCGGCCAGATGCTCGATCCGCTCGTCCTCGCGCCAGTCGCCCTCCGGCATCGCCGCCGGCCACATCTGGAACATGGCGATCTCGTCCACCCGGCGCTGGATGCACGGCCATTCCGGATCGTCAAAGGTGGCGGCCCACACCGGTGCCGCCATCACCGCCATCACCAGCGCCAGAATTGCCCGCCTCGCCCCATTCATCCCCGTCTCCTTCCCGTTACCCGGGCCTTCTCGGCGCCGGACGATCCTGCAATTCCTGCTGCCCTCGACAGGCATATGATCTCCACGGCGGAACCTGGCCCTCGGAAGCCCCTCCGGCCATCCCGCAAGACGGTCTCGCGCGATCAGGGGACAAGCGCCGGCGCATTCATCCGGCGATAGATGAATTCCGTCTCCGTCGCCGCCGCATCCGCCTCGGCCTCCGCCACCAGCCGGGCGTGGAGGGGCGAGCGCGAGCAGACCGGATCGGTCGCCGCCGCATCGCCCGCGAGCGCCATCGCCTGGCAGCGGCAGCCGCCGAAATCGATGGTGCGGCGGTCGCAGCTGCGGCAGGGCTCCTGCATCCAGTCCTCGCCGCGGAAGGCGTCGAACGCCGGCCCGGTCTCCCAGATATCCCGCAGCGGCCGGTCCCCCACCCGCTCGAAACTTAGCGACGGGATCGTCTGCGCCGCGTGGCAGGGAAGAACACTGCCATCGGGGGCGATGTTGAGCCCGGTCGAACCCCAGCCGCCCATGCAGGCCTTCGGGAACTGCGCGTGATGGTCGGCCGGCACATAGTCGATGACGAGGACGTTCTTCAGCCGCTCGCGCGCGGCAAGGACGATCTCCCGCGCCCGCTGCGCCTGCGCCCGCGTCGGCATCAGCGCAGCGCGGTTCTTCGCCGCCCAGCCATGGAACTGCACGGTCGCCACCTCGATCCGCCGGGCGCCGAGCTCGACCGCGAGCGCGATCGTCTCCTCCAGACGGTCGAGATTCTGCTTGTGCATGACCGCGTTCAGCGTCAGCGGAAAGCCGATCGCGCGCACCCATTCCGCCACCTGCATCTTGCGATCGAACCCGCCGCGATAGCCGCCGACGCGGTCGGCTATCGCGGCATCGACGCCCTGGAGCGAGAGCTGAACATGGTCGAGCCCAGCGTCGTCGAGGGCGCGCAGCCGCTTCTCGGTCAGGCCGACTCCGGAGGTGATGAGGTTGGTGTAGAGCCCGGCCTCCCGCGCGCCCGCGACCAGCGTCTCGAGATCAGGGCGTGACGCCGGCTCACCGCCCGAGAGATGGACATGCAGCACGCCCATCGCCGCCGCCTCACGGAAGACGCCGAGCCAGGTCTCGGTCGGCAGTTCCTGCTCCTTGCGCGTGAGCTCGACCGGGTTCGAGCAATAGGGACAGGCGAGCGGGCAACGATGGGTGAGCTCTGCGAGGAGCGCGAGCGGCGGATTCGGTTTCGGCTTCATGGCCGCACCTCCACGATCCTGCGGGCGACGAGGCCGTCGAGGAAGGCCGCGGCATCGGCCGCGATCCGCTCCACAGGCGCCTCGTAGCGCGCGGCGAGCCGGGTGACGATCTCGCCGAAGGGGGTCTCGCCATCGACCTCGCCGAGGATCGCGAGGCCGATCGCATCGAGTTTCAGCGCCCGTTCGGGCGCGAGCAGAACGCTCATGCCCCGCACGCGGTCCTCGTGCACGCGGACGCCGCGCGGCAGGAACGGGACCGCGGCCGGATTCATGCCGCTTGCTCCAGAAGCCCCTCGCCGCTCTGCCACGCGCCGGGAGGAACCCGCGCCGGTTCGACATAGGCCGAATGCAGCGCGTCGAGCTGGGACCAGAGCACGTCGGTCTTGAACACGAGCGCCGCCGCCGCCGCGTCCTGTTTCTCGGCGGTGTCGGCATGGTCGAGGACGAAGGCGAGGCCGAAGGCGACATCCTCCGGCGCCTCGCGCAGCCGGTTGCGGAAATAGGCGAGCGAGACGTCGTTGGCGAAGGGATAGTGTTTCAGCAGCCCCTCGATCCGTGCGGCATGGATCTTCGGCGCGAAAAGCTCGGTCAGCGAGGCCGCCACCGCCTCGAGCAGCGTCGCCTCGCGCACGAAGCGGACATAGGCATCGACCGCGAATCGCGTCGCCGGCAGCACGCCGCGGCAGGAGGCGACGTAGTCCGGGTCGAGCCCGACC
>CAYMOD010000028.1:0-4532 GCA_964391945.1 uncultured Rhodobacterales bacterium
CGTCGGCGAGGGCCGGCCGGGGTCCGACGAACGGCTCCTCTGGTGCAACTTTGGTGCCGGTCCATCTTAAGCCTTTTTTAACCTTGGAGGACCTATCCGGAGTCTGTGCTATGGGCTCATCGCGTGTATTTGTTAAATCTGCTCGCCCGTGGCGTGTCTCCTATTTCACCGGACAGTTCGGCTAGGCCTGCCGCTGCCGGCCCAAAGGCCTGAGACGATGACCCGTCAGGGGACCAGTGGCAGGAAGTTCATGCAATGACCGCACCGAGGAAGATCGACGCCGCTTGCGCAACAGCCACTACCGCCCCGGCCATCCTCGAGATGCGGCCGGGGGCTATGCCCGAGCTTGAACGGGGCGGGACAGCGGGCTCAGTGCGCCGATTCTCCCGGCGCGTGGCATGACTCCCAACGGTCGCCCGCGAGATCTGTCCCACGGCCGCACCCACCCCCGTTCGGCACGACCGGCCGCCCGATTTCGGCCAGTTCTGCACGACCCGCATGAACTTTATGTTCTGTGTCGCAGTGGACATGTGGCTGCGCGCCCGGAAGAATTGCGCCGGCCGCACCGGGCGGAACGCCTTGCGAGCACAGAAAGAGGTCACTCCGCGGGAGCCGATCCGAAAGGCGCCCCCCGCTCACGCGGACGCCGGAGCGCTCGTCCGGACAAACGATTGGTGGCGTGCGAAACGGGCATGCCGATGCGCCCGATCCTTCTATCAAGAAGCATCGGGTGGTACGGCGAGCTGGTAAAGCCCCATACATATTCATCTATTTCGCCCATCGCTCTGGCGAGCGGCGGGACGATTTCCATTGAGGCACCGCAGTCGATGTTCGGAATCTCCGCAAGCTTCATTCGCAACGCGGTCCTGGTCGCAGGCATCGGCCTGATGGGGGCCGGATGCACTCTGCCCCGATCCGGCCCGACGGCCGGCGCAATCCTCGCGGCAGGCGAGTCTGCGGGCGATTTTGCGATTGTGCCGGTCAGCACTTCGGTCGCGGCCGCAACACGCCTCGACGAGGATCTCTCATTCGACAAGTTCTTCACGAGCGCCGGTCTCGTATCCACCGATACGATCGCGGCTGGCGACACGCTGTCGATCACCATCTGGGAGAACGTCGCCGAGGGGGTCCTTGCCGCCGACGGCCAGCGCGCCGAGTCTCTGGAGGGTGTGCAGGTCGGCGAGAACGGCAATATCTTCGTGCCCTACGCCGGATCTGTCAGGGCCTCTGGCCGCACGCCCGAGGCCCTGCGCCAAGTGATCACCGAAGCACTCGCGTCACATACACCGAATCCTCAGGTCGTGGTGCAGCGCGCTCCCGGTGGCGCATCCGCGATCAGCGTGCTCGGCGGGGTCGGTAGTTCCGGGGTCTACCCGATTGATGCATCGACCCGTCGATTATCTGGCGTGCTCGCCGCTGCAGGAGGTGTCGCGATCAGGCCGGATATCGCCCAAGTGGGTCTTACCCGCGGCCAGCGCCGCGGCAAGATCTGGCTGCAGGATCTCTACGACCGTCCCGCCTACGATGTGGCGGTGCGCCCGAACGACCGTATCGTCGTTGAGGAGGACCGCCGCGCCTTCACGGTGCTCGGTGCCGCCGGGCGGCAGGCCCGGCTCCCTTTCAGCAAGCGCATGATGACCGCCATGGAGGCGATCGCCGCAGCCGGCGGGCTCGACGGAAACTCTGCGAACCCGACCGGAATCTTCATCTTTCGCGTCGAGCGGCCGGAGATCGCCCAGGCGGTAACCGGAGAACCCGCCACGTTCCCGAAGCAGATCGCGTACGTGATCGACTTCTCCGCCCCCGATGGCCTGCTGGCGGCCCGTCAGTTCGTGATCCGCGACGGGGACACGATCTACATTAGCGAGGCTCCTGTTGCAGCTTGGCGCCGCGCAATCGGCATTGCTGGCTCATCGTTGAGCGTTGCTGGTTCCGCGGCGTCAGTGGAAGGGCTCGTGCGATGACGGCCAAGTACGAGAGGATCGATCCATGACCGAAGCGGGCGCCAAGCGTGCGCGGCGGATCTTCCTCCTGCAGGGACCCGCCGGCCCGTTTTTCGCCGAGCTCCAAGCGGAGCTGATCGCCGCCGGGCATCATACCATTCGCGCCACCTTTGATGGCGGAGACCGGCTTTTTGCCGGAGACGGGCCACGGATCCGTTTTGACGGCAATCCGGCTGAGATCCGTGCCTGGCTTAGTGTGGCGATCGAGGCGCACGCCATCGATACAATCGTACTCTTCGGCGATGAGCGGCCCATCCACCGAGCGGCGCGAGCCGAGGCGGATGCTCGCGGACTCGACACGCTCTGCCTTGAGGAAGGTTATATCCGGCCCGGCTACATCACGGCCGAATGGCGGGGTACTAATCACAACTCTCCGCTGATCGGGACCCTCGCCCAGCGAGAGGATGCCGTGCCAGCGGTCGCGCCACGGCCGGCTCCCGTACCAGCTGGCATGGGGCCGATCATCCGCGCGGCTATCGTTCATTATGGCGGGCGCATCTTGGCCTCGCGACCGGGCGAATGGGCACTCTTCCATCGGCTTCGGCGGCCGGTCGCGGAGATTCTGCACTCGGGACCGATCAATCTCCTGATGAAACTCGCACATACCCAAGGCGATCGCCGCATGCTTCGCCGCCTGCGCGGCAACCTGCACGGTCGCTACGATCTCGTGGCGCTGCAGGTTCCCCACGATGCCAGCCTGGTTGTCGGCGGCGGTGGCTGGAACAGTCCACGCCTCATCCAGGCCGTGATCGATTCCTTCGCGAGCGCGGCGCCGAACGACCGCCACCTTGTCTTCAAGATCCACCCGATGGCGCGCGGTTACCTCGCGGAAGCAGCTGAGATCCGGCGACGTGCGCGCCTGCGTGGTGTCGAGGGACGGGTGCACTGCATCCGAACCGGACCACTCCGCCCGAGCCTCAGGAGCTGCCGCGGCTTCGTGACGATTTCGAGCACCTCGGCGCTTTCCGCGCTGCTGCACGGCAAGGTCACCGTCGTCCTCGGGCAGACGATCGCCGGCAGCAACGGCCTGACGCTTGAGGAGAGCGAGTGCCCGCGCCCGTTCCCGACGCGGTTCTGGACGGCAGAGGAGCGCCCGCCGGCCACCGCTGTCGCCCGCCTGCTCGCATATATCCGCGCCGACGCCCTGCTGCCCGGCGACTTCTACCACCCGGCCGGCCGCCGGATCGCCGCCAGGCAATGTACAGCGAAGCTCGGCTCACTGTTCCCGATCTCTCGTCCGGGCTCCGTAGGGCTGAATGAAGTCGAGGTGCCCCCACAAGCCGCCTGAACAGTTTTCAACAAAGGCAGGCGCCCTTCGACCGGACGGGCACGCGCCTGAGCCACCCACCCGGTCGAACAGTGAGAATGAAAGAAATAATGAAATGCTAAGTGCGCAGCAGGCCTGTCTCACGAACTCACTTCCCAAGACACAGATGCAGCCCGCCCGCAGAACCCGGCTCATCGCCGATGTACTCGAGCTCGAGGCATCCGCCATTCTCGCAGCCGCCGGTGACGAGAGGCTCCTCGTCGCAATTGAGTCGGCGGCAGAGCTGATCGCCGCGTCGCGCGACACCCTGGTTGTGGCCGGCGTCGGCAAGTCCGGGCACATTGGTCGTAAACTGGTCGCGTCCTTTGCCTCTCTCGGCAAGCGCAGCACCTTTCTTCATCCCACCGAGGCAAGTCATGGCGATCTCGGCATGATCGGCGCGGATTCCGTCCTTCTTATCCTGTCAAATTCCGGCGAGACTGGCGAACTCTCCGATCTACTGGCCTTCGCCGAGGCGAATGGCAATCTGGTCGTCGGCCTTACGGCAGGTCGCGACAGTACACTCGGCCGGGCCTCCCGGATCGTACTGGCACATGGCCGGCACCGTGAGGCTTGCCGCAATGGGCTCGCGCCGACCACCTCGACGACCCTGGCACTTGGTGTCGGCGATGCGCTGGCCGTCGCGGTCAGCGACATTCTCGAGTTCCGCCCCGAGGATTTCCACCGCGTCCATCCTGGCGGCAAGCTCGGCGCGCGCCTGTCCAAGGCTGGCGCGCTGATGATTCCGCGCAAGGACTGCCCGACGATTGCCTGGGACGCGCCGATCATCGAGGCCGCGTTCGCGATCGCTGCGGACAACAAGGGCTTCCTGATCATCCGGGCAAGCCTCAACGACAAGGTTATCGGCATCCTGACCGGTGACGCCCTCCGTAAGGACGGAAAAGGGCAGCTGTCCCTCTCCGTCGCGGAAATCGGCGCTCTCGATCCCGTCGAGGTCCACCCTGACGCGACGGCCGAAGCAGCACGTGAACAGATGCTAGCAGCCGGTGTCCGTGCCTGCCTCGTGCGTGAACCGGGCGACGCGATCCTTGGCGTCCTTCGCCTCTCCGACTGTGCCTGAAGACGACTGACGAAGGCCGTCGCAGGGGACCCAAGTGGCCGCCGACAAAACCGGCAGCGCCGAAACCAGATCAGCAGGACCACGGCATGACCATTTCCATCATCATCCCGGCCCGTTTTGCGTCGAGCCGCTACCCCGGCAA
>CAYMOD010000028.1:4632-14995 GCA_964391945.1 uncultured Rhodobacterales bacterium
CCCGGTGCTCCGCTGCGACGCTGACACGTACCGGATGTTCCGCGAGAACCGCCGCGCCGGGCGCGTCGGCGGGACGACCGCGGTTTTTGACATCACCGGGCGCGCTCTCTACTTCTCGAAGGAGGTCCTGCCGTACCTGCCCGAGACAACCGATCACGACGGGAAGGCTGGCGTCCCTGTGTTCCATCATATCGGCGCTTATGCCTACCGGCCGGCGGCGCTCGAGCGCTATGCGCGCCTGCCCGAAGGGCGGCTTCTCAAGAACGGCATGAGCATCCAGTGCTGCGAGGTCGAAGCCCGCGACCGGGTGTTCTGGGAACTCAACAACCCCGTCGATGTCGAGCGGCTCGAGCGCGTCCTGTGACGCTCGTGCCACCCGTTATCCGACAGCATCCGCGTCCAGGCCTGCAAATACGAAAGAGATCACCCATGACCAGTGCGCGCCAAGGACGATCCGCCAGGGCTGTCGAGATCCGCGACGTCCGTTTCGAGAACGGGGCACCCTTCGTCGTTATCGCCGGCCCGTGCCAGCTCGAGAGTCTCGAGCATTCGCGCATGCTAGCCGGGAAGATTGCGGCCGCCGCTGACGCCGCCGGCAAGCGCTTCATCTTCAAGGGCAGTTTCGACAAGGCCAACCGCTCCTCACATGAGACAGCACGCGGCCTCGGCATCGACAAAGGGCTCGAGATCCTGAACCGGATCGGCTCGGAGTTCGGCTGCCCGACCATCACCGACATTCACGACGCGGAGCAGTGTGCGATCGCGGCCGAGGCAGTGGACATCCTCCAGATCCCGGCTTTCCTCTGCCGCCAGACCGACCTCCTTGTCGCCGCCGCGGAGACCGGTGCGGCGATCCACGTCAAGAAAGGGCAGTTTCTGGCGCCCTGGGACATGGCCAACGTCGCTGCCAAGATCGCCAATGCCGGCAACGAGCGGATCCTGCTCTGCGACCGCGGCACTTCCTTCGGCTACAACGCGCTGGTCAGCGACTTTCGTGGCCTGCCGATCATGGCCGAAACCGGTTTTCCCGTGGTCTTCGACGCCACGCACTCGGCTCAACAGCCAGGCGGCCAAGGCACGACTTCGGGCGGCCAGCGGCGGTTCGTGCCGGCGCTCGCCGGCGCGGCGGTCGCCGTCGGCGTCGCCGGCGTGTTCATCGAGACCCACGAGAACCCCGACGTCGCACCCTCCGACGGACCCAACATGGTGGCGATCGAGGATTTCCCGGCTCTGCTCGGAACGCTCGCCCGCATCGAGGCCGCGGTCGGCATGGCCGCAACCTGATCTGCTCCCAGGCCCTAGCCTGCAGCTGAAGGAGGCACTCCGATCATGTCAAAACTGACGAAGCTCATCGGCATGCTGGGCACCTTCTTTGCGGTTGCAATTACCAAGCGCACCGGCAGCACTCTGGCCGCAGAGATCGCCCCCCAGGCAGGATTGCCGCGGGTGCAGACGACGCAAAGTATCAGTGACAACATTGCGGGGCGGACCGTACCGGGATACGCGATCCTCCCCAGGGCGCTCGGCCGTAAGATCTCAACCTGTCACGCACCGGAAACCCAGGCGGTGCTGGGCTGGGGTCAGAAACCATCCGGCGAACAGGCACGAATGATTGCCGAGGCACATGGTCTGAAACTGATCCGCGGAGAGGACGGCCTCATCCGCTCGATCCGTCGAACCGGTCCGGCACTTTCGCTCATTCTCGACGAGTACGGGATACATTACGATCCAGCATGCCCTTCGATCATCGATGCAAAACTCGAGCAGTACCGCGACAACCCGCTCAAGGGCGCCAGGCTCACCCGGATCCGGAAGATCAAGAACGCGATGATCGCCGACGGCGTCTCCAAGTACAACCAGAGCCGCGATCCGGAGACCATGCCGGACCGGCCGTACGTGCTCGTACTCGACCAGACCAAAGACGACTGCTCCGTCCTCGCCTCTGGCGGCAATACCCATGATTTCATTCGCATGCTGGCCCAGGCGCGCACTGACTACCCCGGCCACCTCGTCGTGGTACGCACGCACCCCGACCAGGCGATCGGCAAGACCGGCGGTTACTTTCGCCCCGAACACATCGCGGCGCATACCAACATCGTCCTCGACAAAGGCAACAGCCACCTCGCGCGCTTGCTCGACGATGCAGATCACGTCTACGTCTACTCCTCGCAGGCAGGTTTCGAGGCGCTGCTCCGCGGCAAGCCGGTCAGCTGCTTCGGGACACCCTTCTTCGCCTATCGCGGCCTCACACGCGATTACGGTCCGGAGCCTGCCTACGGGCGCCAGCAGTGTTCGATCGACACTCTTGCATACGCGACCCTGATCGACGCCATCTTCTACTGGCACCCGGAAACCGGCGCGCCCTGCGAAGTCGAGACCGTAATCGAGCATATAGCCCGGTACCGCAGGGCCATCGCGAGCGACCCGGCCCGCGCCGTTCCCTGCGGCTTCTCGCGTCGCAAGATGCCGGTGCTCAAGCGCTTCTTCCCAGCCACCGAGTTCGTAACTAATCCGAAGATAATCGCGGCAGATCCGAACCTGCCAGTCGTGGCCTGGGGCAAGGCATGGGACACTCGCAAGCCCGGAAAAGCAGTCGTCCTGCCCGAGCGGCCCGCGTGCGTTATCCGCGTCGAGGACGGGTTCACCCGGTCCCGCGGGCTCGGCTCGGCATTCGTTGCGCCGATTTCATGGATCCTCGATCCGTTCGGGGTGCACTTCGACCGCATGATGCCATCGGTGCTCGAGAAGACGCTTCTCGAGCACGACTTCACTGCCGAGGATCGTGAACGGGCGCAGGGCTACCGGGCGCGGCTCCTCGAACTCGGGATCAGCAAGTACAATCTCGGCAAAGGCGAAAGCTGGACGAGGCCTCAGGCAGAGGGCCGGCACGTCATCCTGGTGCCGGGGCAGGTCGAGAGTGACATGTCGATCCTTTACGGCGCGCCGAAGGTGAAGACGAACCGCGCGCTGCTCGAGGCAGTCCGCAAGCGCAACCCGGATGCGTACATCTTGTACCGGCCACACCCGGACGTTCTCGGCGGCTACCGCCCCGGCGATCCGGCGGCGGATAGTGCCGGCATCGCCGACGAGGTGGATTGCAGCGCCGACATCCACGATGTCCTCGGCAAGGTCGATGCAGTCGAGGTGATCACCTCGCTCACCGGCATGGAGGCACTGCTGCACCGATTACCGGTGATCTGTCACGGTGTGCCTTTTTTCGCCGGCTGGGGGCTTACGACTGATCTCGTACCCTGTCCGAAGCGCAACCGGCGGCTCACGCTCGATGAGCTCGTCTATGGCGCCTACATCGCCAGCCCCCGCTTCATCGGGCCGGCAAGCAGGGAGCTGATCAGCGCCGAGCAGGCGCTCGATGCTCTCGCGGCGATGCCGGAGGGAATGCCGAATCTTCCACGCGGCATGATCGCACGGATCGTGGGCAACTGGATGAGCCGCCGGCGTCAAAAGATGAGTCTCGCTGGCCAGCGACCAGCCAACGACTCCGCCTCAGTCGCTGGGGACATCAAGGAGCCGGCGAGCGAGGGCGGCGAGAAGCCCGAGCGCCAGCAGGCCGCATGAGAACACTGCCGCGCCGAGGAACAGACGCGGCAGACCACAAACCACGAGGCCCCGAGGGAGCGCATAGCCGCCGTCCGCGGGATCGCGACCCGCCTCAGATCAAGGAGGGGTCGCGCGACAGGAATGCCAAGGAAGACGACCATGACGCATCACGATTCCAAGGTGGCCCGCGCCCTACGCGCGGACGATGCGCCGGCACAAAAGGAGGTGCCCCGCACGTCGCCGACCACCCCGGAACTCCTGACTGGAATGCCGAAGCTGCCGGTCAAGCACTCCAGGCGGCTGAAACCGCTGACCGCGTCCTTCCTGCTGGTCGTCATGCTGCCCTTTTTCATCGCGAGCTGCTACTGGCTCTTCCTCGCCTCCGACCGCTATCTCGCCGGTTCGGGCTTTGCCGTGCGCAGCATGTCGGACAATGCTGGCGGCGATCTTCTCGGAAGTCTCACCGGCCTGGTCGGCGCGACCAGCACGACGTCGGATACCGGGATCGTGCTGCGGTTCCTCGAGAGCCGGGACCTCGTCGAGCGGGTGATGCAGGACATCGATCTGCGCTCGGCTTTCAGCGCCGAAGCGATCGACCCGCTGTTCCGGCTCACGCCTGCCGACGCTCCGATCGAAGATCTTCTCGAATATTGGCGGGCCCGCATCTTCACCACGCACGACGCCACCACTGGCCTCATCACCTTCCACGTCGAGGCGTTCAATGCTGCAGATGCGCTGGCGATCTCCCGGTCGGTCCTCGCCCATGTCGAGGACCAGGTGAACCGGATCAGCGCTGAGGCGCGGCGCGAGGTGCTCAATGCCGCGGAAGCCGAGGTTGCACGTGCCGAGGCGAGGCTCCGCGAGGCGACCGAGACGCAGCGGCGGTTCCGCACGGAGAACCGCATCCTCGACCCGCTCGGCAACGCCGGCGGGCAGACCCGGCATGTCGTTGAGATCGAAGAAAGACTTTCCGCCACCCGTCGGCAGATCATGACGCTCGAGCGGCAGATCGAGCACGATAGTCCCCAACTGGTCACGCTTCGTCATGAGGAAGCAGGCCTTGTCGAGCAACTCGCCGCCGTCCGGGCGCGCTCCGGAGAACAGGCCGAGCTCCTCGAGCGGTTCGAAGCCACCGAGCTCGAGAAGACGATTGCCCGCGAGTCCTATGCCAGCACCCTCATCTCACTAGAGGCGGCCCGCGTGCGCGCCGATAGCGCGCAGCGCTATCTCGCGGTGTTCCAGGAGCCCAAGCTCGCGCAGTCAGCCGAGCTGCCGCGACGCTGGATCAACGTCGCGCTGACACTGATCGCGCTCATCGCCTTCTGGGCGATCGCCGCTCTCATTGCGACACACATCCGGGACCGCATGCGGTAGTTCCCGCCCCAAGCTCATCCGGCCCGCCCCACGGGCCGGTGTCCCGCTCTCGAAGGAGACGTCGATGTCCGCAGCCCCTGAACCCCGACGGACAAGCCTCGCCAGCGCGCTGGCGATCGAGCTGCGCGTGCTCCTCGCGCTGCTCCAGCGCGAGACCCGCGCCACCTTCGGCCGCTCGCAGCTCGGCTATCTCTGGGCGCTGCTCATTCCGGCACTCGGCGCGGCGCTGCTCGCCTTCATCTTTACGCTCGCCGGGCGTCAGCCACCCTACGGCCACTCCTTCGCGCTGTTCTTCGCGACGGGCTTGCTCACCCTCGAACATTTCCGCCGGATGTCCTCGAGCCTGATGACCGGAATCGAGGCGAACCGGTCGCTGCTCAGTTATCCGCCGATCGGTGCGCTCGATGTCCTGATCGCCCGGGCCGTGCTGATCGCCGCGACCTACGCACTGATCTTCGCGATCTTCATCGCCGGCCTCATCGCGCTGGGGCTCGCGCCTCGGCCCCGGGAGCCGATGACTCTCGTCACAGCTTTCCTTGCTGGCGCATGGCTCGGTGCCGGCGCAGGGTTCTTCAATGCCGGGCTCGTCGCTGTCTGGGACAGCTGGCGCCAGGTGGAGAAGATTCTCACCCGCCCGCTGATCTTTCTCTCCGGCATCTTCTATGTACCTTCCACGCTGCCTGAGGCGGTGCGCGATATTCTCTGGTGGAACCCGGTGCTCCACGTCGTCGAATGGACCCGCGCGGCCTTCTATCCCGTCTACCCGCAGGAAGTCCTCGCGCCCTGGTACCCGATCGCCATCGCCACGGGACTGATGCTGACGGGGCTCATGCTCGAGAACCTCACCCGGCAATCCCGGAGCATCGTGTGATCCGACTGACGGCCCTCCGCGACTTCCCCGTGGGGATGTCCCGCCCCGTCATGAGCACCATCGGGTCGGACCACACCGCCCGCAGCGCGGCAATTGCGCAATCCACCCCATTCCTTGTCCGTACTTTTCTGTCACGAGAACCCGGCTCTCGTGCCCGGGCCCCACGGTCAGCCCCGCCTTCGTTCCAGCACAGGAAGAAACATGCCTTCGATCACGCTTCAGGCCGTTTCCAAAAGCTACCGCGCCGGCGGTCGGCGCAAGACCGTGCTCGATAGGGTCTCGGCCGAATTCCCCGGCGGTCGCAACATTGCGTTGATGGGACCGAACGGCGCCGGCAAGTCCACGCTGATGCGGCTCCTTTCTGGCGCCGAGCTGCCCGATACCGGGTACGTCGTCCGTGACGGCCCGGTTTCCTGGCCGCTCGGTCTTTCCTCGGGCTTCAACGGATCAATGAGCGGTATCGAGAACGCGGTCTTCGTCGCGCGGCTCTATGGCGCAGACCTCGACTACGTACTCGATTACGTCGCCTGGTTTTCCGAGCTCGGGCCGGCGCTGCGCACGCCGATCCGGACTTACTCGAGCGGCATGAAGGCCCGCCTCGCCTTCGGGCTCAGCATGGCGATGGACTTCGATACCTATCTGGTCGACGAAATCACCGCCGTCGGCGATGCCCGGTTCCGCAGGAAAAGCGAGGCGGTGCTCGCCGATCGTCTCGCGCCGGCCGAGGCGCGCCGGGTGAACGTCGTGATGATCTCGCACTCGCTCGGCACGATCCGGGACTGGTGCGAGTGCGGCTACTTGCTCCACAAAGGTCAGCTCTTCTTCCACGAAGACACCCGGTCCCTGATCAATGCCTATAAGAAGGCAGCCTGATCTCCGTCGACATCGTCACGCCCTTGCGCCGCAGCTCGCGGTGGATCGCCGGCCAGTCCGGTTGGGATCGCACCACCCGCGTCTCGCCGCCCGTCGGATGGAAAAGGCGGCGCTCCAGCTCGGCATCCGTCAGTTCGTCGGGAACCGGCCACGGCAGCCCCGCCCGCTTCACATCCTCGCTGGCCGTCGACTGAGCCTTCCATGGTCATGCCGGCCGGCCAGTCGCAGTGGTGCCAGACCGGAGGGATGGACGTTCGGCCGATCAGGCTGCCTTGTGAGCGCCGACCTGAGCGAGAATCAACTCGTACGCATCGGCGAGCTTGTTCAGGGCTGCCGCTTTCGGGTCTTCGATCTCGGTCAGAATCCGCGTGGCGATGAGGTAATGCCCGGCCGAACCGCTGACGTTGGCATTCGTGAGCGGATTGGTGTGGTTGAGGATCGCGTCGATCGTCTCAATCGGGATACGGAGCTCCTGCAGAAGGGTCGATCCGGTCCGACGGAGGTCGTGACGGTGCCAGTTGCCCGTCCCGGTGGCAGCCTTGATGATTTTTGTCACGCGATCCCAGTTTCTCTGCTGGCCACCGTCCCGGTTGGGGAAGGCAAAGGCGGCTGGATCGGCCTTCCCATAAGCGGGAAGGCTCTTGAGGAGATTCAGCGCAGCTGCCGAGAGCGGAAGAGCCTGCCCCCGAATGATCTCGCCTGCTTTCGTTTTCGTGTCAGGCTTGTGTCAAACGCCATTGATGAAATCGAAGTCTTGCCAGCAGGCCGTAGAGACTTCCTCGATGCGTGCCAATGTCAAGAAAAGAAACTTCACGGCACTCGGCCCGTAGTCCCTTTCCAGAGCGATGCCACGGCGGTGCAGCCTGGGGTGCGCGGGGTAGGTCAGGAGCGGCAGGATCATCGCTAGCTCGACCACGGACAAGACGCGCGTGCGCTTTCCGGTGATGGTCGGGTCGTCCGTCGCGGGATCATGCACGAGGCGCACGACGGAGGTATTCAGGCGACGATTGCGGCCTGCTCCGATCTTCGCGAACTTGCCGCGATGGGCCGCCCAATCGAAGACCGGGGAGAGATACGAGAGCGCCTTGGAGACCTGGCCGTTGGCAGTCGTCTTCCCCTTGAGCGGCCGGCGGGGCTTGTAGCCGCTGGCACACGCGGCAAGGTCATATTCGGTCAGGACCTCTACGGGACGATCCAGCAACACTTCGAAAACGGCCTCGATCCCCGCGCGCATGTTGCTCTTCGACGTCTCGCCGCCGCGCGGACGCCAGCCCTTTTTGGTCTGTGCAAAAACAGGCTCAACGTCATCAAGGAGATCCCGCAGGGTGGCGCCGGACCTTGCCTCCTCTCCGGTCGGCTGCGCGTCGATAATGCCGCCGTAACGGGCACCGTGGCGGATTTTCTCCGCCATCCTGCGCGCCTCCTTCACGCTCAGCTCCGGATAAGTCCCGATCGTGTAGGTCCGGTTCCGGCCGGTGCTGTCGCGCATCATCATCGCGAACGTCTTCGCTCCGCTCGACGTCACGCAGAGCGTGAAGCCCTGCACGATGGCGTCCTTGATGTTGAGACGCTTCTGGCCGGGTTCGGCCTTGGCGTTCCAGGCAAGGAGATCGGTGATCTCCCGCTTTCCGGACGTCGTGGCGGTCTTCGTGCGCATGATCTCCTCCTCGCGCTTTGGCAAGAAGGACCTCGGTTCGTATCTCGCGACGCGGAAACTGGGACTGCACGGGACTGCAAGACCGCTGCGCTCTGGTGAGCGTCGGTGAGACGGGGCGTGATAGCCGAAGAGCCGAGTATCACCGAAATCATGATGACGACCAGTGGCTTAGGCGGCTCAACCAGTCTCAGCCTATCCCGGCGCATCTCCTTGCTCCCGAGGAAAAAGCCGCCTGGACTGATTGAAAATCCGCGTGTCGGTGGTTCAAATCCGCCCCCGGGCACCACTATACTCTTAGATTGTAACACCACACACGATAATCGTCTATGGCGCATCGCGCTGACCCAGAAAACGCCGTAAAACCAATCTTCCACTGGCAACCACGCCGGAAGATGGCGCTGGCGGCACGTTGCAGTCTGCCGACCATTGTGGACACAATGTGGGCACCAAACGGAGGTCCGTGCCCACATCATGCCCCTGACCGACTCCCAGCGTCGCGCTGCCGAGCCGCGCAAGATGGTGCGGATTGCGCTGCGAACCGATTCCGAGCGCGAGGCGCGCGCGAAGGCCCCGGGGGTCGGGGCGGAATTGTGGGCCTATTGGGAAGCCCTCGCGGCCGGGCCAGCGACGACGCCGAAGCCTGTTACAAGGCCGCAACGACGGATTGCGTAGGCGCCAGAGCTCGCTTCCTTCTACCTCCGTTGACAGGATTGCATGATGGCAGAAGCAGTGCATATCGAAGCTGTCGAGCGAGTGCTCGCAAGCCTGTCCCAAAAGGGCGAGACCCTTCTGAGCTCGTTCCTGTCGGAAGGCCGGACGCACCCATCTGGGATCGGCGCATAGGGACCGAAGTGTTCGTCGACCGTAGCGCCTATATTCAGGCTCTCCTTTTCATTCGACAGAACAGCGCGCCGTACCTACGAGCCATTTCGATTTCCGATTTATGGCCAATGGTCGCCCGTTTCGTAACTGAGCATTTCTAGTACATTGGCCGAACGACGTTTCTCTCCTTTTCACAAGCCTACTCGGTTCGAGTCTGCTCGGATGACAAACTCGCGCTTGCCGACGCATTGGCCTCATCGCCGATGTTTCACCCCACGGCATAGCTGCCGCTCTGCCCGTTGGTACCGGTGCGAGTTGTTGACGATTTTAGTTGTGAAGACTTCTTTTTCCACCTATCCACGAAAAGAAGCAGCGGAGGCTACGCCGGCCAGTGGAGACCGAACTGCTCTGAACGCCGGATCTGTGGGCCGGGAGCATTCCTGAGCAGCTCTGCCATCTGAGCGAGGACCGGAATGGGGCGCCAGATGCGATGCCGGTCGCGCGAGCCGCGGACCTTGTCCAGCCGCTGGCGGCGGCTCCAGCGCCAGGCGATCTCGTCCAGGTAGCGCTGGAGATGCTGCGCCGGCAGGAGGTGATAGACCCCGACGAGCGCCCGTTCCACCTGGCCGATGAAGGACTCGCTCGTGTTGATGTGGGCACCGGTCGCCTTGTCGACGAACTGCTTCTTGCTGTGGTTGACCGCGTGATGGGCAGCGAACCACTTGCCGATCGAGTGGTAGACCCTCGCTGCGTCGGTCATCAGCACAGCCGACGGATCGACCCACTGCTCGACCAGGGGCGCTATCGTAGCCTGCTTCGCGTCGGGGATGAGCGTCGTGCGCCCCTCGCCCCTCTGCACGGCAACAAGAATCTGCGGCTTCGAGGTGCCTTTTCCCCGCTTGTTCCTGACGCCGCGCCGGAACTTCGGCGTGCCGCCGACGAAGGCTTCGTCGACCTCGACCGTCCCCTCGAGCCGGCGCTTCGTCTTGTTGCCGTGGCGGTCCATCAGCTCGCGGATGGCGTGCCCCATCTTCCAGCTGGTCTTCTGAGAGACCCCGAGGACGCGCGCGAGGATGAGTCTCACCAGGCGCGCACGCCATCCTCGTCCTCGACGGCGCCGGCTGGCACAGCTCCAAGGCCCTCGTCATCCCGCCTGACCTGCTCCCCGTCTTGTCCTCGGTCAGAAGTTAAGTCTGTTCAGTGTTTGG
>CAYMOD010000029.1:0-9819 GCA_964391945.1 uncultured Rhodobacterales bacterium
GGACGACCGTGTCGGCCTGATGAACCGCATCCGCGATGCGGCGATCTTCGAGGCACGCGACCTCGGCGTCGAGGTCATCGACGTGCGGATCAAGCGCGCCGACCTGCCCGAGCAGAACCTCGCCGCGACCTTCCAGCGGATGCAGGCCGAGCGCGAGCGCGAGGCCGCCGACGAGCGCGCCCGAGGCAACGAGGCGGCGCAGCGCGTGCGCGCGCAGGCCGACCGCACCGCGATCGAGATCGTCTCGGAGGCAGAACGCGACTCGACGGTGATCCGTGGTGAGGCCCAGGCCGAGCGCAACCGCATCCTCGCCGAATCCTACGGCCAGAACCCGGAGTTCTTCTCCTTCATCCGCTCGCTCGAAGCCTACGAAGCAGCGCTGCACGGCGAGAACACCACGTTCATGATGGAGCCGACGAGCGTGTTCTTCGACTATCTCCGCTCGCCGGAGCGGGAAGAAGCCGCAGCAGGAGAGGCCCCGGCCGCGCCCGCGGACGAAGAAACGGATCCGGCCGATACCACTGCCGCGGGCGGTGCGGCCGGGGCGGAACAGGCGGCGGACGGCGAGACGGTGAGCGAGCGCGACCGGCGCCTGCCGCCGCTGCCGGTCGCGGTGGAATGATCCGCGACCTCGTGCTGGCCCTCGGCCTCGTTGCGATCATCGAGGGGCTGGTGCTTGCGCTGGCCCCTTCGCGCCTGCGCGAGGCGCTCGAACTCATGCGCGCCATGCCACCCGACCAGCTCAGGCTGATCGGGCTTCTCGCGGCAACCATCGGCACCGGCCTCGTCTGGCTCGCCCGCATGTGAGGGACGGGCGCAAGAACCCGTGATCTGCCGGGGCGGGGACCCGCGGAGAGTGTTGCCGTGGCCCCCGGCGGCTGTTTCAATGACACGAGGGAGCGGCGGACACCAGGGAGCGCCGGCCCTTTCGGGAGGAACGATCGTGCAGCAGCTCACGTCAAGGCCGCGCGGTACCGTAGTGCTGGTTCATCCCGGCCATGACCGGCAGCGGCCGGGACGGCGGACCCTCGGCAGGTTCGCCGGCCTCGCCACCGCCGCCATTCTTGCATTCGCAGCCGCAGGTCCGGCCGTGCCGCAGGAGCTGAAGGCGCCGCCGGTGGCGCAGCCGCCGTCCTTCGCCACTCTCGCGGAGAAGTTGAGCCCCTCGGTGGTCAACGTCACCACCACGACGACGATACCCGCTGTCCAGCGCGGGCCGGGTCCAATGCTGCCGGAGGGCTTGCCCTTCCAGGATTTCTTCCGCGAATTCTTCGAGGACGGGCCGCCGGACATGCCGCGCGAGCGGCGCTCGAACGCGCTCGGCTCGGGCTTCATCATTTCCGCGGACGGCTACATCGTCACCAACAACCATGTCGTCGAAACAGCCGATCAGGTGCAGGTCGAGCTCTTCTCGGGCGAGGAGATCGACGCACGTGTGGTCGGCCGCGATCCCCGCACCGACATTGCGCTTCTCAAGGTTGACCGGGAGGGAGTCCTGCCCTTCGTCTCCTTCGGGGATTCGGGCACCGCGCGGGTCGGCGACTGGGTGCTCGCAATCGGCAACCCGCTCGGCCAGGGGTTCTCGGTCTCGGCCGGTATCGTCTCGGCGCGCAACCGCACGCTTCAGGGCTCCTACGACGATTTCATCCAGACCGATGCCGCGATCAACCGCGGCAACTCGGGCGGGCCGCTCTTCAACCTCGACGGCGAGGTGATCGGCGTGAACACCGCGATCCTGTCGCCCACCGGCGGCTCGATCGGCATCGGTTTCGCGATGTCCTCGGCGGTGGCGAGCCGGGTCGTCGACCAGCTCCGCGAGTTCGGCGAAACCCGGCGCGGCTGGCTCGGTGTCCGGATCCAGGATGTCGATGCGGATATGGCCGACGCGCTCGGACTCGAGGCGGCGGAGGGCGCGCTCGTCATCGACATGCCGGAAGGGCCGGCGGCGAAGGCAGGAATCGAGGCCGGCGACGTCATCGTCGAGTTCGACGGGCAGGAGATCCACGACACCCGTACCCTCGTCCGGATCGTCGCCGAGACCGAGGTCGGCCACAGCGTCGACCTCGTGGTGGTCCGCGAGGGCGGGCGCGAGAGCCTGACCGTCGAGATCGGCCGGCTCGAGGAGGCAACGCTCGCGGCGGCGCAGGGCACGCCCGAGTCACCGGCAGCGGAGCCGGCACCGCAGGAGGAGCGTCTGCTGGGCATGATGCTCGGCGCGATCGACGATGCGCTGCGCGAGCGCTTCGGGCTCGACCCGCAGACGGAGGGCGTCGTCGTGCTCGAAGTGGAGGCAGGCTCAGACGCCTACGAGAAGGGGCTGCGCGAGGGCGACCTCGTCGCCGAGGTCGGACAGCAGCCGGTCCTGGACCCCGCCGACGTGCGCGACCGGATCGAGGCGGCGGAAGATGCGGGACGCAACTCGGTGCTGATGCTGGTCAGCCGGAACGGGCAGCCACGTTTCGTTGCACTGAATCTGGCGCGCTGATCCGGGATGCCGGCAATCTACTCCAGCAGGAGCCGCGTGAGCGCGTCGCCAAACGAGAGTTCCCGGTCGAACCGGCCGGTTTCCAGGAACTCCAGCGTCTGCGCGATCACCAGCGGGTTCAGCATCATGAAGGTATGGGTGACAGGCAGCACGATATGATCGTCCATGCCTTCGATGGTGGTGCTCTCCACCGACACCTTGCCGTCGTCCGGTCCGTCGATCAGCGCCGAATAGACCGGGTTGAGCGACATGTCACCGGCAATGATCCCGAGCTCGAAATCCGGCAGCGGCAGCGTGTTCGGCACCGAGTCCGGACCGGTGGCAAGTTCGAGCCCCGCGGGGCCGTTCATCCACTCGAAGGGTTCCCAGCCGCCGAAGACATCGACGAGTTCCGAACCTTGATTCGGCGGCGCCAGCATCACCACCCGGCCGAGTGTCGGCAGCCGGTTCTCGGCAAGCCAGGCGCGCAGGAGGATGCCGCCCATCGAGTGGGTGACGAAATGCGTCCGCTCGACGCCGCAGCGTCGCGCCGCGTCGCCCACCTCGTGCACGAGCGCGTCGATGCTTGCCGAGGTCGAGGGATAGCCGTCATTGACGACCATGTAGCCCTCGGCGATCAGCGCCTGCTCCATGGCAAAAAGCGAGGCTTCCGTCCGCGCCAGGCCGTGGAGCAGCACCACGCAATCCGCCGCGGCGGGCGAGGCGAGGAACAGACAGGCGACGAGGCAGGCCGGCAGATGCATGAAACATGCTTAGGGGCCGCCCGGTCTGCCTTCAACGCCCGGTGACTCGGGAAACCGCAGCCACGAGGATGTAAGGAGTTCGGCAATTGGCCATCGCCACCCTCGATCAGCGTCGGCATACCCTTCCCGCGTCTGCCGGAAACGGTTGACGTGGAAACCCGAGGGCGGGAATTCCGTCCTGCAGGCAAGGCTGAGAAGCGTGTTGGCTGGATCGCGGCAGTGATGCTTCACCCGCGGGCAGGAGATCCGCGCGTTCGAGCCGGCACGGCGGCTTGAAGGCCTCCATCGCATAGCCGGCGCCCCTATCGGCGCCCGGTCCGGCCGGTGATGCTTGCAGCGAGACCCGCAGCGGTCGCGCGGATTGCGGCGGCAGGTGGCTCAACCATCCCGTGCGCGGGCTGGCTCCCGGTCGTTGTGACATGAGCGCAAGGGATGGCGGGCTTTCCCGCTGACGGCTGAATGATCGTATTTGGCCGCCTTGAGCCCGCCGGATGGAGGGATTAGGAGAAGTTAACGATGCATTAACCAGGCGGGAGCTGTGCCTGTGCCTGGCTGAGGGGAAGATCAAGGATGAGGAAGCGACTGGGAGTCGCCGTAACTGCGATGCTGCTTGGCACGCAGATGGCAGGGTCTGGCGAAGCGGCCGAGCCGAGCGTGGAGCAGCTCGAGACGATTTCGCAATTTATCGAGAGCGGGGAAATCGACTCGTTGATCGTGTTTCTTCTCGAAAACCCGGACCTGACGGAAGGTGAGGACGCAGTCTCCATGCGGCTGCGTGACTTCATGGTCAAGGCGCAGAACCTGACGACTTTCCTTGCCTTCGATCCACCCGTTCGCATGGCGTTTTCCGATGGTCCTTCGGGAGGAGGCTCCTCTCAATACTGATGCGCCAGATGCCGTTCAGTTGGCATTTTTGCGACTGGCAGAAGGTTTGACGGCTGTTCGCTCGGCGATGTCAGGTTGGGTACGAAGGTGAATCGAATGCGGCGGGCAGAAGCGGACGGCGGGGCCAAGTGATGCGCCACCGGCTCACTCTCGTGCTCGATCCGCGCTTTCCCGGTGGCACGGCGGCTTCGGTGGCCGAGGAAGTGCGCGCGATGCGCGGCCACGTGGAGCTTCGGGTCTGCGCCCTTGACACCGCGATGTTTGAGGGCCATCCGGTCAACCCGCGACTGCTCGCGGCGCTTGACGAGGCGGGAATCGGGCTTGACCGGAACCCGGCAGTGATCCGGGGCGACACGATCGTCGTTCATAACCCGTCCTGCCTCCGCTTTGGCATCGAGCGGATGCCGCGGCTGAGCTGCGCCGCGGCCTATATCGTCACCCACGAGAACTTCCTGCGGCCGAACGGGTCGGAAGGGTTTGACGTCAAGGGTTGCATCGGGTTGATCGAGTCGGCGCTGGTGGCGGGAGAAGCGATGCTGGCGCCGGTTTCGGCGGCGAACCGGCGGGGCGTGGAGACCTGGCGCGCCCGCGAAGGGCACGCATGGCGGGTCGCGCCCTTCGACTGGTTCAACATCTGCTCCATGCCGCTCCGGCCGCCGAACCCTTCCCCGCGCGACCGGCGTGGGCGGCATTCGCGGCCCGGCCTCGAGAAGTTCCCCCCGCGCGAGGCAATGCTGCGGCACTTCCCGTCGCATGCGGAATACTGCCTGCTGCTCGGCATGGACGGCTTCCTGCATGACCGGGCAATGCTGCCGCGGCACTGGCAGGCGGTGCCGTTCGGGGGGATGCCGGTGGAGCGGTTCCTCGCGGCGATCGATTTCTTCGTCTATTTCACCCATCCGCTCTGGCGCGAGAGTTTCGGGCGGGTGATCGCGGAGGCGATCGCAGCCGGCAAGCTGGTGATCACCGATCCGGATACGGCGGAGACGTTCGGACCGGGTGTGGTGGCCTCGGACGGCGACGACGTCGATGCGATCGTGGCCGGGTTCATCACGGAGCCGGAGCGCTACGAGTGCATGGTGCGCCGGGCGCAGGCAGACCTCGCACGGTTCGCTCCGGACCGTTTCCGGAAGCGCGTGCTCGCGCGGGTGACGGGCGAGGTGCAGGCGCCGGTCGGGAACCCGGCGACTGGCTTGGTCCAGCCGATGGAGGCCGTCCATGCTCGTCTGTGAAACGGCAGGGACGAGGACGCAGGATATCGAGGACCTTGCGGTCTTCGTGAGCCAGCTCGTGGCGCTCGGGGTGGAGGCCCGTATCCATGTCGGCGCCCTGCCCGAAGGGCTGCTGCGCAATGCACAGTTCGACCTGGCCCCACATCTCTTCGACGGGGACCCCGGGCCGGATGACCGGGTGGTTCTGGTCGCGGCGCAGCGTTTGAGCGACGAGCGGCTGGTGGCGTTGCGGCAACTGGCCGGAGAGGTGCCGCGCCTGATCACGGCGATCGGAACCTTTGCCACCCGTCAGGCTGTGGTCGGGACGCGGGCGAAGCTGTCGTATGTATTCGGCGTCGATCCCGAAATCGTCGAACTCGGCGAGGAGAACCGTCCGGAAGGCGGGATGCGGACCGGCCTGCCGCTCTTTGGCGTGCCAATGCGCCGGCGACGGGCGCGGCCGCGCCTGCTCGTCGTCGCGCCGAATCTCGACAAGCCGACAGAAGCACGAGCGTTGCAGGGACTCGCGCTTTCGAGCCGGCTTGACCTTGCGATCCTGACCGACGGCGCGAGCAAGCAGGTCTGGATCGAGACCCACGGCCTTGCAATCCCGGTCTTTCACTTCGGCGAGGTGCTGCCTGTCGCGCTCGCGCGGAGCGTGGATATCTGCGCCTCCTTCTCGGCGCTGCCGACGAGCTATCGTGGCCAGAGCCTTTTCGCCCATCTGCTGGTTTCCGGCGCGGCGCTTCTCGACAGTACGGATGGGCACCGGCTGGCCGTCGGGAGCGAGGGCTGGATTCCCGCGCCGCCGGATATCGCGATGCTCGGGACGTTTATCGAGGATCGCATTCTGCCCAATCTCGGCGCCATCGCCGCGACACGGGACGCGGGCCATGCGGCTGCCCGGCTGTCGCCCGCACCGCTGCTCGAGCGGCTCGGGGTGGCGCCTGCGCGGCAGGCGGCGGCGCCTGCGGGACGCTCCGATGTGGAGGCGCGGCGGCGGGTCGTCTTCATGCCGACGAACGGGATCGGTCTCGGCCATGCCCAGCGTTGCGGGCAGATCGCGCGGGAACTCGACCGGAAGCGGGTGGAGCCGGTCTTCGCCGCCTTCCCCGGCTGCATGGGGCTGGTGAAGGCGCAGGGCTTTGATGTCATGCCGCTGGTCAGCCGCAGCCCGCTCCATGCCCGGACCTACGAGAACGACCTCGTCAATTATCTCCGGCTCAGGTCGCTTGCCGAAGGCGCGGGGGCACTGGTCTTCGATGGCGGCTATGTCTTCGACTCGGTCTATCGGACAGTGCTCGAAACCGGGATGCCCGGTGTCTGGATCCGGCGCGGCCTCTGGCAGGCGGGGCAGGACAACTCGATCGCGCTCGACCGGGAGAAGGCATTCGCGCGGGTGATCGTGCCCGGCGAGGCGTTCGAAGAGCTCGAGCGGAACTACAGCCGCGGCGAGCACCTGCGAAGTGTCGGCCCGATCGTGCCGCCGCGTCAGACGGGGCCGGAGGCATGCGCGGCGATGCGGACGCGGCTCGCGGAACATTTCGACCGGCCCTTCGAGCAGCTGGTGGTCTCGCTGCTCGGGGCCGGCGTCGCGGCCGATCGCGGCGCGCAGATCCAGGCGCTGGCCGGGATGATGGAGCGGCGGACAGGCGTGTTTCATCTCGTCGTGGTGTGGCCGTCCGCAGTGCTGCAACCGGCCTGGTTCGGCTGGCAGAACACGCGGATCGTGAAGACGCAGAATGCCGGTGCGCTTGCGGGTGCGGCGGACCTGCTCGTGACGGCGGCGGGCTACAATACCTTTCTCGAAGTGCTCTACGGCAAGCTGCCGGCGATCTTCATCCCGCAGATGGGACCGTTCATGGACGACCAGCGGGCGCGGGCGCTAGCGGCGGTGGAGCGCGGCCTCGCCGGGCTCGTCGAGCCGACCGAGCTCGTCGTGCTCGAACGGCTGGTCGAGCGTTATCTCGCGGGGGGCGAGGGGGAGGCAGTGCGGGCGCGGCTTGCCGCCGCCACGTTGCCGGCGCCCGGCAACGCCGCCGCGGCGAGAGCGATCGAGGAGGTGATCGTGTGAGCACCGACCGCTGGAGCGCGATCATCGGCCGGATCATCGCCGCGGAACCGGAGCCGCTCGATCTGCTCGTGAGGGGGGGTCAAGAGGCCTCGCGCGGGCGGGACCTCTTCCCGCCGGTCGATGCGGTGCTGATGCCTGAGGCGCCGATGAAGCGGTCCGACACGGTGGCGGTGGGGGTGCGGATAACGGAGCCCTTGCCGGATCTCGCCGACCGGGCGCTTCGCCTCGCCGCCTTCGCGCTCGAGAAGGATGTCGAGATCGTCGTCCTCAGCCATATCGATGAGAGCGGGTTCGAGCGGTTCGGCTTCCGGGTCGAACGGGTCGCGGGGGATACGACGGAGGCGCGCGCCATCTGCGAGGACCAGATCCGGCGGTTCTGGAACATCGATCTGGTGCTTTGAAAAGGCAGCCGCACAGGCGTGGGCAGGATGCGCAAGGTGTCATGCGGAAGCCACGCGCCGGCCGACCTGCCGGAGCGCAGGAGAGTCGGCGGCGCCAGGCGCAGATCGGCGAAGGAGACGATCGACCGGCGATAGGGGCGTCGCCGGCATGATTTTCCTATCGGCCTGCGCGGGGTTTCGACTTGCTCACGGTTGTTTTCCTGATCACACACTTGTGTGATGGCCGGGCTGGGAGATTTGTCGGGGCGCGTGAAGCGACAGGAGACCTGCGGGAAAGCCGCCGGTCGGGATGGAACCCGGATCGACGGCTATGCCTTGTACGTCCGTCACCCGCTCACCTGGTTCCGGCGTTCTCTGCTCCTTCGACGATGGGCTATCCGGTCTGAATCGAAGCGAGCTGCTGATGGAGGCCCGAGTTGCTCTTTGAATGGATGTCCGATCCCGCCGCATGGGCGGGTCTCGCGACGCTGGTGGCGCTCGAGATCGTTCTCGGGATCGACAACCTGGTCTTCATCGCCATCCTCGCCGACAAGCTGCCCGAGCATCAACGCGACAAGGCGCGGCTGATCGGCCTGTCGCTCGCGCTGATCATGCGGCTGGCGCTGCTGGCGTCGATCGCCTGGATCGTCACCCTGACGCAGCCGCTCTTCACGGTGTTCGGCTTCGGCTTCTCGGGGCGCGACCTGATCCTGATCTTCGGCGGGCTGTTCCTGCTGTTCAAGGGTACCATGGAGTTGCACGAACGGCTGGAGGGAGCGACCGACCACAAGCAGGAGAAGGTTGTGCACGCGGTATTCTGGCAGGTGATCGTCCAGATTGTCGTGCTCGACGCGGTCTTCTCGCTCGACAGCGTGATCACGGCCGTCGGGATGGTGGACCACCTGTCGGTGATGATGATCGCCGTCATCATCGCGATCGGCGTGATGATGATCGCGTCGAAACCGCTGATGGCCTTTGTCTCCCGGCACCCGACGGTGGTGATCCTGTGCCTGGGATTCCTGTTGATGATCGGCTTCTCGCTGATCGTGGAGGGCTTTGGCTATCATGTTCCCAAGGGCTACCTCTATGCGGCGATCGGCTTTTCCATCCTGATCGAGGCGGCAAACCAGGTCAGCCGGAGAAACCGCGAACGGGCGGTTGTCACCGGGGATCTGCGTGAGCGTACCGCCGAAGCGGTGCTGCGTCTGCTCGGCGGAAGGCAGGGCGAGGTCCAGCTCGGGGGTGCCGCCGATGTCATCGCCGAGCGCGCAGCCGAGAACCAGCTCTTTGCCACCGAGGAGAAGGACATGATCGCCGGTGTCCTGACCCTCGCGGAGCGCCCCGTCGTCTCGATCATGACGCCGCGGACCGAGATCGACTGGCTCGACCTCGAGGACGACGAAGCGACCCTGAAGGCAAGGATCCTCGAACTCGGCCACTCGCGCTTCGTTCTCGGTCGCGGCAGCCTCGATAACTTCATCGGCATCGCCCTCGCAAAGGACCTGATGCGCGATCTGCTGGCGAACGGGAAGATCAACCTTGAGCGGTCGCTCCGCCAGCCGCTGGTGGTGCATGAGAGCGTGAGGGCACTGAGGTTGATGGAGCAGCTTCGCGCGTCGACCCTTCAGATGGCGGTCATCGTTGACGAGTACGGATCCATCAAGGGCATCGCCACGCCGACGGATATCCTGGAGGCGATCGCGGGCGAGTTCGTCGACGAGAACGAGGAGGAAGTGACGGCCGAGCGCGGTGAGGACGGCTCCTGGCTGGTTGACGGCTGGATCGACATCCGCCGCGCCTCCAACATCATCAGGGCCAACCTGTCCGATGCCGCGGACCGATATTCGACGCTGGCCGGCTACATCCTCTGGCAGCTCGGCCATCTCCCGAGCGAGGGTCAGCGCGTCGCCGCCGGCGACTACGAATTCGAAGTCGTGAAGATGGACGGACACGCCATCGACAAGGTCCGCATCCGGCAGAAAGAGGCAGCGGCCTGAGGCGGGGGAACGATGACACCCACGCCCCAGGATGCTCCCGCAAC
>CAYMOD010000029.1:9919-14383 GCA_964391945.1 uncultured Rhodobacterales bacterium
TGGTAGCCGGCACCCGGCGCGTGCAGCTTTCTCGTCTTTGCCGCGGCCGGATGTGGGGTCCCGGATATGCACGTGTCCGGCCAACCCCGTGACGGGCAGCGCGCATCTCGTCGCGCATGCTCCGTGCGTCGCTGACGACCCGCCCGCCGCGCCCGGTCAAGGACCTGCTGTCCCTCCGGGTTCAGCCGCCGAAACGCGACCTGCGCCAGACCAGCAGCACCCCGAGCTGTTGCTCAAGCTGCTTGATCCCCGGCGACAGGCTCGGCTGCGCGATCCCGAGACTTCCGGCCGCCTTGCCGAAATGCTTTTCCCAAGCCAGCGCAATGAACATCTAATGAACATCTCGAGCTTGTCGATCAAGGCAGCCCCCGCATGGTGTCCGTCAAATCCCAGTGACTGCTGTTCATGCCCGCTGGCAATCCCGTCAGCCGCAGCGCCGCCGTCGAAGGCACGCAGATGCTGTCGCCGCCAATGCGCATACGGCCATAAGGGCGCAGAGATTGCAGATATGGGTTACGTCCGGGGAGATAACCGTGACGCGGTCGGGATGCTCTCGCGCCTGTCCGGTTGTGATGATCCGCAGTTTCATGGGCGAAACTCGGTTCCACGCGACCCTGACCGCGGTATTGCCGAGGTATTACCGGGGAAGTTGGCCCTGCCCCAGTCGCTCGGGTTGGCGAAGAAGACGGCGGCCGGTTCGTCGAGGGTGAGCATCTCGCCCTGTTCCGCCTGGAGGCCGGCAACAGCCGCGAGCTGCGTCCGGTCGTTCGGGCCCCCCGGAACCGGCTTCTTTCCGGTCTGGCGGTTGCCACCCGAAGCCGAATTCTCGAAATGGCACGCTGCTGCACCGCACTGGCGACACATCATGCCCTGCAGGGTTCGATGAAAGCAAGAATTCACGCTACCACACCGCCCTGCGGGACTCCTGTCCGGCAGGGCTCAAGAGGCCGAATCCTGCAAACGGGAATGCGCCACACTTCGGCCGGGGCGTTTCGTTCATGCCTTGTGGATCACGACCTCCAGATACTCGCCAGGCACCACCATCGTCCCGTTGCCGGCACGGTTGAACGTGCCGACCAGTGCGAGGATATCGACGGCGAGCGCCTCCCGGCCCGGTTCGTCAAGCGCCCCTAAGGCCTTGAGCATCGGCCCGTACCAGGTGCGGAAATAGGCGAGCCAGTGTTCAGGCGACGGGTAGCGGAAGATGAAGTCCACCGGCCGCGCCTCGATCGCGCCGCCGCGCCGAAGGCCTCCTCGAGCCACGCGCGCGTCCCCCAGAACGAAGGCGACCGTGCCCCGGGCGGCGGCGCCACATGGCCGCCGAGCACGCGGAACAACTGGCCGATGAAGCCCTCGGGCGTCCAGTTGGCCATGCCGATCCGGCCGCCCGGCCGCGTCACCCGGATGAGCTCGCCCACCGCGCGGTCGTGATCGGCGGTGAACATGACGCCGAAGGTCGAGAGCACGACATCGAAGGCGCCATCCTCGAACGGCAGGTCCTCGGCATCGGCGACCCGGAACTCCTCGATGTCGAGCCCGTCCGCCGCGGCGCGTGCCGCCGCGCGTTCGAGCAGGGCCGGGACGTAATCGGCGGCGGTGACGCGGGCGAAGCGCCGCGCGGCGGCGAGCGTCGCGTTCCCGTTGCCGGCGCAGACGTCGAGGACGCGCTCCCCGGCGCTGAGGTCGACTGCCTCGCAGAGCGTCTCGCCGACGATCTGAAGCCGGCTGCCGATAACGGCGTAGTTTCCGGAGGACCAGGCGGCCTGCTGGCGCTGCCTGAGCGCGCCGAGGTCAGGTACACCCTCCTTGGGAGCGCTCGTCTCCAGTGGTGCCGTGATGGTGGACATGGGTCGCCTCTCGAGTGGCGGCAGGCGCGCATGGCGCCGCGGCGATTGCAACAACGATCGGAGTCGAATGCGAAGGCGAATCGGGAGGCGGCGCGGACCGGACCGGCAGCGGAGCGTCGGCGGCAGCCCGCGGACTCACTCATAAGGGCATGAATCATCGCCGATTCCGGGTTTGCGCGCAACGCAGACGTTGCGATCTGCCGGTTCCGGTCCCGCTGGCGGGCCATGATCGCCGCTGCTAAGGTCGCGCCGATGCAGCGGAACGGATCGGGCAGGGCAGGCGGCGGAGGGCTGGCGTGAGCCGGAAGTCGTCCTATGTCTGCCAGTCCTGCGGCGCGATCCATGCGAAATGGGCCGGACGCTGCGACAGTTGCGGCGGCTGGAACACCATCGCCGAGGAGCCGGAGCGACCGGTGGGTCCGCGGCCGGCGGCGCGAGGGCGCCGGATCGTGCTCACCGGTCTCGAGTCGCGCGACGCGCCGCCGCCCCGCCTTGCGAGCGGCATCGAGGAATTCGACCGGGTGCTTGGCGGCGGCCTCGTCGCGGCATCGGCGGTGCTCGTCGGCGGCGATCCCGGTATCGGCAAGTCGACGCTGCTGCTGCAGGCCGCGGCCGCGCATGCCGCGGCGGGCCATGGCGTCATCTATGTTTCGGGCGAGGAGGCGGCGGCGCAGGTGCGGCTCCGCGCGGCGCGGCTCGGGATCGAGGGGGCGCCGCTCCAACTTGCGGCGGCGACCGATCTCGGCGACATCCTCGCGACGCTCGAGGCCGAGCGGCCCGCGCTCGCCGTGCTCGATTCGATCCAGACCCTCTGGGCTTCGCATGTCGAGAGCGCACCGGGCTCGGTCGCGCAGGTGCGCGCGGTCGCGCACGAACTTGTCTCTTTCGCCAAGCGGCGGGGAACGGCGGTGATCCTCGTCGGCCACGTCACCAAGGAGGGCCAGATCGCCGGCCCCCGCGTCGTCGAGCACATGGTCGATACCGTGATCTACTTCGAGGGCGAACGCGGGCACCAGTTCCGCATCCTGCGCTCGGTCAAGAACCGCTTCGGCCCCGCGGGCGAGATCGGCGTCTTCGAGATGACCGGCGCCGGCCTTCGCGAGGTCGCGAACCCCTCCGCGCTCTTCCTCTCGGAGCGCGATCAGCCCGCCTCGGGTTCGGTGGTCTTCGCAGGCGTCGAAGGCACCCGCCCGCTCCTTGTCGAGATCCAGGCCCTTGTCGCGCCCTCGCCGCTCGGTACGCCACGCCGCACGGTGGTCGGCTGGGATTCGGGGCGGCTTGCCACCATCCTCGCCGTGCTCGAAGCGCGGCTCGGCATCGGTTTTTCGGGACGCGACGTCTATCTCAACGTCGCCGGTGGCCTCCGCGTCAGCGAGCCCGCGGCCGATCTCGCGGTGGCGGCGGCGCTGATCTCCGCGCGCGAGGACATTGCGCTCCCGCATGACGCGGTCTTCTTCGGCGAGGTGAGCCTCTCGGGCGCGCTCCGGCCCGTCGCTCAGGCCGACGCGCGGCTGAACGAGGCGGAAAAGCTCGGGTTCAAGGCCGCCTGGACACCGGCGGGGGGTGCGGCGGCGCAACAGGCGGGGACCGGCGGCCGGTCGATCGACCGGCTGCCCGTTGCGCATCTGGCCGAGTTCGTGGACAAGGCCTTCGGCCCCCTGCCGGAATAGGAGCGAGCATGGACGGATTCACGGTGGTCGACGGCGTCGTGCTGGCGGTCGTCGCGCTCTCGGGCGTGCTCGCCTATGCCCGCGGCTTCGTGCGCGAACTCCTCTCCATCCTCGGCTGGGTCGGCGCCGCGGTCGCGGCCTTCATCTTCGCCCCCGCGGTCGAGCCCCTGATCCGCGAGGTGCCGGTCCTGAGGGACATCATCGGCACTTCCTGCGAACTCGGCCTTCTTGCCGCCTTCATCGCCGTCTTCGCGGTGGCGCTCATCCTGTTCTCGATCTTCACGCCCCTCCTCTCGGGCGTGGTCCAGAACTCGGCGCTCGGGCCGATCGATCAGGGGTTCGGCTTCCTCTTCGGGGTAGCGCGCGGCGTCCTGCTCGTGCTGATCGCCTTTCTGGTCTACGAGCAGATCTTCGGCGGCACTTCCGGGATCCCGTCCGTTGATCAGTCGCGGAGCCGGGTCCTTCTTGCCGATCTTGGAGGTGAACTCGCCGAGGGTGTTCCATCGGAAGCGCCGGGCATGATCGCCCGGTACTATGAGACGCTCACCTCGGGCTGCCAGCAATGAGGCCGCGCAAGCCCACGTGAGCGGCTCGCGACGGCTGCGTGACATTCCCGCTCCCTACCCCTATATCCGCGCTGGTTGCCCCGCGAAAGTTCTGTCCATGGCAAAGCGCCTCCCCCGACATCCTTTCGACCCGGAAGACGACAAGCTCCGCGAGGAGTGCGGCGTCTTCGGCGTCATCGGCGCCCAGCACGCGGCGACCTTCGTCGCGCTCGGCCTGCATGCGCTCCAGCATCGTGGTCAGGAGGCGGCCGGGATCGTGAGCTACACGCCGGAGGTTGGCTTCGCCTCCGCCCGCCGCTTCGGCTATGTCCGCGACAGCTTCACCTCGCAATCGGTGATGGATACGCTGCCCGGCAGTCTCGCGATCGGCCATGTGCGCTA
>CAYMOD010000030.1:0-14177 GCA_964391945.1 uncultured Rhodobacterales bacterium
CGATGACCCCGACCGTTGGCGCGCTCACGGCGTTTCGGGAGTTGCGACGGGCATCCTCCAAACTCCGGACGGATCTGCGCCTCTTCGTGACCGGCGTGGAAAACCGGACCGGCTGCAAGGGCGCAGCCACGATGCTCGACGGCCGTCGGCGCGGCGTGCCAGTCGCGCCGCTGCCGACAGGCTCGACGCTCGTCGCCTTCCGCGCCCCCCGCGCCGGCGGAACTGCCGGGTCGGAGACAGGGTCCCCGGCGGCATGCGCCGGGCCGCGCGCAGCGATCTACCGGCGCTTGCAGCGCATTCGCAGGTCTTGTGAAGTCCGTCCACCGCTGCCACAACATGCCGCCATGATCTGCAGGAGCGCGGTCGGTGTGAAAGCCGGGTTTCACCTATCTTCGCCGGAGGCAACGGAGGCGCTGGCACGGGGGCTTGCGCCCCGTCTCGGCGCGGGCGACGTGCTGCTGCTCTCCGGCCCTCTCGGCGCCGGCAAGACCGCCTTCGCACGGGCGCTGATCGAAGAACGCTTGCGGCGCGTCGGCCGCACCGAAGCCGTGCCGAGCCCGAGCTACACGCTGGTCCAGACCTATTCCCTCGGAGAGGCCGAGCTCTGGCACGCCGACCTCTACCGGCTCGGCGACGCGTCCGAACTCGGCGAGCTCGGACTCGACGATGCGTTCCGCACGGCGATCGTTCTCGTGGAGTGGCCCGAGCGGCTCGGCTCGGCCACGCCTGCGCGTGCCTTGCGCCTGATGTTCGGTTTCGCGGACGGCGATCAGGCGCGATGCCTCAGGATCGAGGCTGATGGCGCCGGCTGGGAATGGATCGGCGACGTGCTCGCCGATCTGCCGGCAGAAGGTCAGGCTCCCGCATGATCCCCTCACCCGTCGAGATGCCGGCAGACGCCGCCGCCCAGACGCGGGCCGAGCAGATCCGGATGTTCCTCGCCGCGAGCGGCTGGGATGGGGCCGAAACCCGGCCACTTGCCGGCGACGCCTCGCCGCGGCGCTATCACCGGGTATTCATGAACACCCGGCCGGCGGTGCTGATGGATGCGCCCCCGGGCGCGGACGCCGATCCGCATCCGTTCCTGGCGGTGACGCAATGGCTGCGTGAAGCAGGGTTGAGCGCGCCCGAGATTTACGCCGCCGATCCGGAGACGGGGCTGATCCTGCTCGAGGATCTCGGCGACGCTCTCTTCGTGCGGCTGCTGGCGGACGAAGGCGCCACCGAAATCCCGCTTTACGAGGCGGCGATCGACGTGCTGGTGCGGCTGCACCGGCTCCCGCCCCCGGCGGGCAACGCCTGCTGGGCGGTGGCGCCCTACGATGGCGCCGTCTATCTGCGCGAGGCACGGCTGGCGGTGGAATGGTACCTGCCGGCGGCCACCGGGCATCCGGTGCCCGGAGAGGTATCGGACGCGTTCGACGCAGCCCTCGCGCCGCTGCTCGTGCCCCTCTCCGGGATGGCGCCGGTCGCGGTCCTGCGCGATTACCATGCCGAGAACCTGCTCTGGCTGCCGGAACGGACGGCGGAGGCGCGGGTGGGGCTTCTCGATTACCAGGACCTGCTGATCGGGCACCCGGCCTACGACCTGATCTCGCTGATCGAGGACGCCCGCCGCGACACCAGTGCGGAGCTTCGCGCGGCGATGCTCGCGCGCTACCTTGCCGTGACCGGTATCGACGGGGAGGCGTTCACGCGCGCGGCGCATCTGCTGGCGGCGCAGCGCAACCTCAAGATCATCGGCATCTTCGTCCGCCTCTGCCGCCGCGACGGCAAGCCCGCCTATCTGCGGCACCTGCCGCGGGTCTGGGCGCATCTCCAGCGTGATCTCGCGCATCCGGCGCTCACGCCGCTCCGGGACTGGTGCGCCCGCCTGCCGGCGCCGGAGCCCGACGTGCTGCGCCGGATCGCCGCGGAGGCGGCGGCGTGACGCATCCGGCGATGATCTTCGCGGCCGGGCTCGGCACCCGGATGGGGGCGCTGACGCGCGACCGGCCGAAGCCGATGCTGGAGGTGGGGGGCCGGCCGCTGATCGACCGGGCACTCGACCTCACGCGCGAGGCGGGCGTCTCGCGGGTCGTCGTCAATACCCATGCGCATGCGGCGATCCTCGAAGCGCATCTCGCGCGGGCGGCGCCGGAGGCGCTGATCTCGCACGAGCCAGAGCTTCTGGAAACCGGCGGCGGGCTCCGGCACGCACTGCCGCTCCTCGGGGCCAGAGCCGTCTTCACGCTGAACGCCGACGTGATCTGGACCGCGCCGAACCCGTTGCGTCTCCTTGCCGAAGCCTGGGAGCCCGAGCGGATGGACGCGCTCCTCTGCCTCGTTCCGCTTGCGGCGGCGCGGGCGCACGCGGGACGCGGCGACTTCCATCTTGCCGGTGACGGCCGGGTCGCGCGGCGCGGCCGGGCGGCGTCGGCGCCCTTCGTCCATACCGGGGCGCAGCTCATCCGGACGGCGATACCGGCCGGGTTCCCGGCAGGATGCTTCTCGCTGAACGAGATCTGGGACCGCCTGATCGGTAACGGGCGGCTCCATGGCGTCGTGCATCCGGGGCCGTGGCTCGATGTCGGACGCCCCGAAGGGCTGGAGGCGGCCCAGACATTTCCCGGCACCACCGCGTGATCGCCCCGGAGCGCCATTCATGACCATGTTCTCCCCCGCCCTTCTCCCGCGCATCTTCGCCCTGCCGCCGGGTGTCGATTTCATCGGGGAACTCGTCGCCGGGCTCGAAACGCGGCTCGACGGCGCGCCGCCGGAGGCCTGGGCAGCGGTCGAGATCTTTCTCAACACCCGGCGCGCCGCGCGTGCGCTGGAAGCACGATTCGCGGCCGGGCCGGCGCGATTGCTGCCCCGCATCCGGACGGTGCCGGATCTGGCGAGCGATCCGCTGCTGATTCCCGACGGGCTGCCGCCTTCCGGCGATCCGCTGCGCCGGCGGCTCGATCTCGCGCGGCTCGTCCGGGCGCTGCTCGCGCGCACCGGCCTTGCG
Source organism: uncultured Rhodobacterales bacterium (assembly GCA_964391945.1). GTDB lineage: Bacteria > Pseudomonadota > Alphaproteobacteria > Rhodobacterales > Rhodobacteraceae > Amaricoccus. The sequence continues at coordinate 2,993 of CAYMOD010000030.1, forward strand.
CCCGAAACCTCGGCCTTCGGTCTCGGCGAGAGCCTGGCCGATCTTCTCGACGAACTCGGCGGCGCCGGCATCGATCCGGCGCGCCTTTCGGATCTCGACGCCGCCGGCCATGCCGAGCACTGGCAGCGCGCGCTCGCCTTTCTCGACATTGCCGCCACCTATGCGACGGCCGAGGGTCCGACCATCGGCGAGGCAAGGCTGCGGGCGGCGGTGGAACTCCTGGCGGCGCGCTGGGCGTCCGCTCCGCCCCGCCACCCGATCCTGATCGCCGGCTCCACCGGCTCGCGCGCGCCGATGCGGGCCTTCATGCGGGCCGTTGCCTCCCTGCCGCAGGGGGCGGTGATCCTGCCCGGGCTCGACCCGCACCTGCCACAGGCGGTCTGGAACCGGATCGGAACGGACGCGGCCGATCATCCGCAACACGGCTTCAGGGCGCTTGGCGATGTCCTCGGCTTCGATCCTGCTTCCGTCCCCGGCTGGACCGCGGCGTCCCCGGCCCGGCCGGAGCGCGGCGCCCTCGTCTCGCTCGCGCTGCGTCCGGCGCCGGTCACCGATCAATGGCGCGCCGAGGCCCCCGCCCATGTCGAGACCCTGCCCGAAGCGATGGCCGGTCTCACCTGGATGGAAGCGGCAAGCCCGCGGCTCGAAGCCGACGCGCTCGCGCTCGTGCTGCGCGAGGCGGCGGAGACGGGGACGAGTGCGGCCCTCATCACCACCGACCGGACGCTCGCGCGGCGGGTGACGGCACGGCTCGCGCGCTGGTCGATCATTCCCGACGACAGTGCCGGGCGGCCGCTCGCGCTGACGCCGCCGGGCGTCCTCCTCAATCTGCTCGCCGGAACCCGCGCGGACGGCATCCCGGCCGAGATGCTGCTCGCCCTTCTCAAGCATCCGCTGGTCAACAGCGCCCCCGGCGCACGCGGGCCGCACCTGCGCCTCACGCAGGCGCTGGAGATGGGGGCGCTTGCCGGACACCCGCCGATGGTGGAGTGGAAGGAACTGCGGCACTGGGCCAGCAGGCATGAGGGGGCCGGCAGGCATGAGGCTGCGGGTCCGTGGATCGACTGGCTCGAGGCGACACTGTCCGGTCCGGCCCCGGATGGGAGCCAGCCGCTCGGGGAGCATGTGGCGCATCTCCGGGAAGCGGCAGAGGCACTCGCGGCAGGACCGGACGCACGGCCTGATCATGCCCTCTGGGCCCGCGGCGCCGGCGAGGCCGCGGATGAACTCCTGAGAGAGATCGCCACCGCCGCCCGTCCCGACGATCTGCTCAAGCCGGAGGATCACCGCGCCTTCCTCTCCCGCCTCCTCCACGCCCGTTCGGTGCCGGAAGAAGCGGTGATCACCCATCCCGGGATCGCCATCTGGGGCACGCTCGAAGCGCGCAGCCAATGGGCGGGACGCGTCATCCTCGCGGGGTTGAACGAGGGCATCTGGCCGCAGTTGCCCGGCCCCGACCCGTGGCTGTCGCGGCCGCTGAGGCGCGCGCTCGGCCTGCCCTCGCCGGAGAGCCTGATCGGCCTCTCGTCCCACGATTTCATCCAGGCGGCGGCCGCGCGCGAGGTGATCCTCTCGCGCGCCGCCCGCGACGCCGAAGCCCCTACCGTGTCCTCCCGCTGGCTCCTGCGGATCGAGAACCTGCTCCGCGGCATGGGCGAGCCCGGCACGACCGCGCTCGCGGCGGCACGGGCGCGCGGCGATCGCTGGCTTGCGCTTGCGCGCAGGCTCGACGTGCCGGCCAGAACCGTCGCCCCGGCGCCGCGCCCCTCGCCGGTGCCGCCCCTCGCCGCGCGCCCGCGCCGCCTGTCGGTCTCCAATATCGAGACGCTGATCCGCGACCCGTATTCGATCTACGCGGCGCGCGTCCTGCGTCTGAAACCACTGGAGCCCCCGGGCCGCGAACCCGATCCGATGGCGCGGGGAAACGCGCTCCACAAGGTGATGGAGTGGTTCATCGACAGGACCGCCGACACGTTGCCCGCCGACGCCGAAACCGTGTTCAGCACCGTGGCGGCCGAAGTCCTCGCCGCGACGCCCTGGCCGGCGATCCGCGCCATCTGGCGCGCGCGGCTGATGCGGATCGCGCCCTGGTATCTCGCGGGCGAGACGGAGCGGCGGACCCGCGCCCTTCCCTTCCGGCGCGAGGTCTCGGGCAAGCTCGACCTGCCGGGCCTCGGCTTCACCCTGACTGCGCGGGCGGACAGGATCGACCGCTGCCCGTCCGGCACCTACGCCATCTACGACTACAAATCCGGCAGCCTTCCCAGCGACAAGCAGCTCCGCACCTTTCACCTTCAGCTCCCGCTCGAGGCGGCGATGATCCGGGCCGGTGGTTTCGCCGACATGCCGCCGGGATCCGCCTTCCACCTCGAACTGATCGGCCTGAGCGGCACGGGTGATTCCCGCACCGTCGATGCCGTTGATGCCGACACGGTGCTCGCGCGGCTCGGGGATCTCATCGGACATTACCTCTCGCCCGCGAGCGGCTATACCGCCCGTCTCCGGCCGCAACGCATCACGTGGGAGAGCGATTACGACCACCTCGCCCGCTGGGGCGAATGGAGCGATCGCGACGATCCGGCGCCGGAGGTGGTCGGATGACGATGCATCAGCGCGCCGCCCCGAACGCCGACCAGCTCCGCGCCGCCGAACCCGGCGCCTCGTCCTGGGTGGCGGCCAACGCCGGTTCGGGCAAGACCCGGGTGCTCACCGATCGGGTGGCGCGGCTCCTGCTCGCGGGGTCGGAGCCGCAGCGTATCCTCTGCCTCACCTATACCAAGGCCGCCGCCGCCGAGATGCAGACGCGGCTCTTCGCCCGGCTCGGCCGCTGGGCGATGCTCGATGACGGCGTGCTCGCCGAGACGCTCGTGGAACTTGGCGAACCGCTGGAGGCGCTCACCGCCCCCCGCCTGCGCCGGGCGCGGACGCTGTTCGCGCGGGCGCTGGAGACCCCCGGCGGCCTGAAGATCCAGACCATCCACGCCTTCTGCGACGGTCTCCTGCGGCGGTTCCCGCTCGAGGCCGGCGTGCCCCCGGTCTTCGATGTGCTCGACGAGCGCCAGGCGAAGGCGCTGCGGCTGCGGGCGCTCGAGACGCTGGCGCGGGACCGGCCGGCGCTCCTCGAAGGCCTCGCGCGCTTCATGGGCGGTGACGATCCCGACCCGCTCCTCTGCGAGATCGTCGCGCATCGCGGCCGCTTCCTTGCCGGCATCGGCCCGGGCAACCTCGCGCGCGTGATCGGCCATCGCGACGGCGACAGTATCGAGAACATTGCGGCGGAGATGCTCGACCCCGCCACCCGCGACCTCCTCGCGGAGGTGCTGCCGGCCTTCGCCGCGGGCGGCAAGACCGACCGGACCTGCAGCGAGCGTCTGGCCCGGGCGCTGGTTTCGGGACCGGAGACCGCGCTGCGGCTCCTCGAGAGCGTGTTCCTCACCGGCAGTGGTGCGAAGGCGCCGTTCAGCGCCAAGGCCGGCAAATGTCCGACCAAAGCCGTGCGGCAGACGCTCGGGAGCCGCGCCGACGATCTCGACGCTCTCATGGTGCGGATCGAGGCCGCCCGTCCGCAGCGGCTCGCAACCGCGGCCTTCAAACGCTCGGCCGCGCTCCACCGTTTCGCCTCCGCCTGGCTCGCCATATACGACCGGCTGAAATCGGCCGCCCTCCTCGATTTCGACGATCTCGTCGCCCGCGCGGTCGGTCTGCTCTCCGATCCCGCGACCGCCGCCTTCGTCCTCTGGCGGCTCGACGGCGGGCTCGATCACGTGCTGGTCGACGAGGCGCAGGACACGAGCCCGGTGCAGTGGAAGGTGATCGAGGCAATCACCGACGAGTTCTTCACCGGCGAGGGGGCACGGCACCTGCCTCACGAGGCACCGCGCACGGTCTTCGTCGTCGGCGACGTAAAACAGTCGATCTATTCCTTCCAGGGCGCCGACCCCGCCACTTTCGCGGAGATCCGGGAGCATTTCGAGCGCCGGCTCGAGGCGATGGACCGCGCGCTCCAGGCTTGCGCGCTCCTGCACTCCTACCGCTCGGCCCGGCCGATCCTCAGCGTCGTCGATGCGGTCTTTTCCGGCCCCGCCGGCACGGCCTTCATCGATCGGGTGGAGCATGTCCCCTCCGATCCCGCGCGGCCGGGAAGGGTCGAGCTCTGGCCCTTCATCCCCAAACCCGAGAAGGAGGAGGAGCCGCCCTGGGACCGGCCGCTCGACCTCGCGATGCCCGACGACCCGGTCGAGCAACTCGCCGACCGGATCGCGGTCGAGATCCGCCTCTGGCTCGATTCGGGGCGGCTCCTGCCGACCCGCGACGGGCCGAGGCCGGTGCGGGCAGGCGACATCCTCATCCTCGTCCAGCGCCGCAGCACCGTGTTCCACCCGCTGATCCGGGCGCTCAAACGCCGCGGGGTCCCGACCGCCGGCGCGGACGTGCTGCGCATCGGCGGCGAACTCGCGGTCAAGGACCTGCTCGCGGCACTCCGGGTGGCGGTGACGCCGACCGACGACCTCAGCCTCGCGGCGCTCCTGCGTTCACCGCTCTGCGGGTTGTCGGAAGCCGACCTCTTCCGGCTCGCGCACCCGCGGGAATTCTCGCTCGTCAAGGCGCTCGGCGCATCCCTCCACACCGCTGCCGCCGCCTTCGTCGATGACCTCCGTGTCCACGCCGACTACCGGCGGCCATACGAGATTCTCGAACGCATCCTGATCGCGCATGACGGCCGGCGCCGTCTGGTGGCGCGGCTCGGGGCCGAGGCCGAAGACGGGATCGACGCCCTGCTCGAACAGGCGCTCGAATACGAGCGCAGCGAGGCGCCGACGCTGACCGGCTTTCTCGCCTGGATGACGCGCGGCGAAGTCACGGTGAAACGCCGCACCGACGATACCGCCGACGAGGTCCGGGTGATGACCGTGCACGGCGCCAAGGGCTTGCAGGCGCCGATCGTGATCCTGCCCGACACCGGGAAACGGCAGGAGGGGGGAAGGCGGCCCGAGATCCAGGCGGTCGATGGCGTCCCGCTCTGGTCGATGCGCGCCGAGGACTGCCCGCCGCCGCTCGCCGCGGCGGAAGAGGAACGCCGGCGACGGCTGGTGGAGGAAAACCGCCGGCTCCTCTACGTCGCCCTGACCCGCGCCGAGAGCTGGCTCATCGTCTGCGGCGCCGGCGAGCAGGGCAAGGCCGAGGATGACTGCTGGCATGCCATGGTCGAAGCGGCGCTCGGGCGGACAGGCGCCGAACGCGAGGAAGACCGGCTCGTGGTGGCGCAGGACTGGCCGGAAGGGGGTGGAGTGCCCGCCTCCCCCCCGCCGGCGCCGGCCGGCCTTCCCGACTGGGCGCGCAAACCGCCGCCCGCCGCGCCCGAGCCCGCACGGGTGCTCTCGCCCTCCGCCCTCGGCGGCGCGCACGCCCTTCCGGGCGAGGCGCCCGACGAGGACCTGCTTCAGCGCGGCGCTGATCTCCATCTTCTGCTCGATGCGCTGCCGGGGCGTTCTCCCGCCGAGCGGGCGGCGCTCGCTTCCCGTCTCCTGCCGGAGGCCGCGGATCTCCCCGGCCTTCTTGCCGAGGCAGAGGCCGTGCTCGACCACCCTGATCTTGCACCGCTCTTCGGCCCGGCGAGCCGTTCCGAGGTCGGAGTGACCGCGACGCTCGGCAGCGCCCGCATCCTCGGCCGGATCGACCGGCTCGTGATCGAGGAGCGCCGGGTGGTTGCCGCGGATTTCAAGTCGAACCGCGTGGTGCCGGACCGGCCCGAGGACACGCCCGAGGCGATCCTGCGCCAGATGGGCGCCTATGCGACGGCGCTCGCCACGCTCTATCCGGGGCGGCGAATCGAGACGGCGGTGATCTGGACCCGGGTGCCGCGTCTCATGCCGCTGCCCTCGGCGCTGACCACGGCGGCGCTTCGCCGGGCGGTGCTTGACCCGCCCCCTGCCGCTCCATAAGTTACCGCCAACATTTTCGCAGATGCGAAGGGAGATTTGTAATGGCCGTCGTGAAAGTAACCGACGCGACTTTCCAGGACGAGGTGATCGGCTCCGATGTGCCGGTGCTCGTCGATTTCTGGGCGGAGTGGTGCGGCCCCTGCCGCCAGATCGGCCCGGCGCTCGAGGAGCTGGCCGGCGAGTACGAAGGGCGCATCAAGATCGCCAAGGTGAACGTCGACGAGAACCCCGGCCTGCCGGCGCAGTTCGGCGTCCGCGGCATCCCCGCGCTCTTCATGTTCAAGAACGGCGAACTCGTCTCCAACCGGACCGGCGCGGCCCCGAAGGCCTCGCTGAAGGGCTGGATCGACGAAACCGTCTGAACGGCAGCCCGCTCCGGGCAGTTCGGAATCAAGAACCCGCGGATGGGTATCCCTCCGCGGGTTCTTCCGTTCAGGATGCTGCCTGTCCTGCTCCGGGGAAGCAGCCCTCTGGTCTTCGTGCTGCCCGCGCCAAGACGTTTCCCGATCCGACTGCATCGGACCGGGCACTCCATCTTGCTGACCGGGCGCGATTTCCGGGTCAGCAGGTGGCTCCACCCGCTCGAAATCGCTCTAGTGTTTCACCGGGTTGATCATCATCACCATCTGCCGGCCTTCGAGCCTCGGGATCGCCTCGACCTTGCCGAGTTCGGTGACATCCGTCGCCACCCGTTCAAGCAGCTGGCGCCCGATCTCGGCATGCGCCATCTCGCGGCCGCGGAAGCGCAGCGTCACCTTGACCTTGTCGCCATCCTCGAGGAAGCGCAGGACCGACCGCATCTTGACGTCATAGTCATGCGTGTCCGTGTTGGGCCGGAACTTCACTTCCTTGACGTCGATGGTCTTCTGTCTCTTCCGAGCCTCAGCTTCCTTCTTCTGCTGCTCGTACTTGTACCTGCCGGAATCCATGATCTTGCAGACGGGGGGAGTGGCGTTCGGCGAGATCTCCACGAGATCCAGCCCCGCCTCCTCGGCGATCATCATGGCGCGCTGGGGCGATATGACCCCGATATTCTCCCCCTCCGGCCCGATCAGGCGGATTTCCGGGGCGCGGATGCGCTCGTTCACGCGAGGGCCGGTATCGACGGACGGCGGGGCGCGGTGCGGTCTGCGGGCTATGGCTGTTTCCCTTGTGCTGTTGCAGCTGGTCTCAAAGTCTCGTTCGGAACGTCTCCGATCCCGACCGGCGTGTACCGGCCGAGACGGCGATCGCCGCCGGGCTGGTTCTGGAAGAATAACCTCGCCCAGGGCCCGAGCGAGGCAAGAACATAATCGAAAGACCGCCGCAAGTGAAGAGGCCCCGGTGCCGAATCCGGCTCAACCAAGGCTTGCGCAGAACCCCGCAATACGCTCGCAGGCTTCCGCCAGTACCTCGTCGGCAGCGGCATAGCTGATGCGGAAATGCGGCGAGAGGCCGAAGGCCGCGCCATGCACCACGGCGACCCCGGTCGCGGCAAGCAGGGCGCGCGCGAAATCCTCGTCTGTCCGGATCTCCACCCCGTCCGGCGACCGGCGGCCGATCAGACCGGCGATGGACGGATAGACATAGAAGGCACCCTCCGGCCGCGGGCAGTCGAGCCCCGGAATGGCGTTCAGGCGCGCCACGACGCGATCGCGCCGCCGCTCGAAGGCCGTGCGGAACACCGCCAGATGATCCTGCGGCCCTTCGAGCGCCGCGACCGCCGCCCACTGGCTGATCGTGCAGGCGCTGGTCGTCGACTGGCTCTGGAGTCTGGTCATCGCGCGGACGAGCGGCTCGGGCGCGGCGCCGTAGCCGATGCGCCAGCCGGTCATCGCGTAGCCTTTCGAGACGCCATTGAGCGTCAGCGTCCGGGGGCCGAGCCGCGGCTCGATCCCGGCGATCGTCGCGAACCGGAACGGCGGATAGGCGATATGCTCGTAGATGTCGTCGGTGAGCACCCAGACTTGCGGATGGTCGAGGAGCACGTCGGCGAGCGCCCGGAGTTCGCCGGCCGAATATCCCGCCCCGCTCGGGTTGCCCGGCGAGTTCAGGATCAGCCAGCGCGTCCGCGGCGTGATCGCATCCGCGAGCGCCCGGGGTTTCAGCTTGAAGCCGTCGCTCGCCGGCGTGGCGAGGAACACCGGCCGCGCTCCGGCGAAAAGCGCGATATCGGGATAGCTCACCCAACAGGGCGCCGGGATCAGCACCTCGTCCCCCGGATCGAGCGTGGCGAGGAGGGCGTTGAACAGCACCTGCTTGCCGCCCGTCGAGACGATGACATGCTCCGGCCCGACATCGAGGCCGTTCTCGCGCCGGAACTTGGCGGCGACCGCGCGTTTCAGTTCGGGCAATCCGTCAGGAGGTGTGTAACGGGTCTCGCCGCGGTCGATCGCCGCCTTCGCCGCATCGCGGATATGCGCGGGCGTATCGAAATCGGGCTCTCCCACCGACATCGACAGGATGTCGCGCCCTTCCGCCTTGAGCCGGTGCGCCTCGGCGGTGATCGCGACGGTCGGGGACGGTCTGATCCGCTCCAGGGCTTGGGAGAGCGCGAGCATGAGGGCCTCGTTTGCATCCGGATGCGGGCCGTCATAGGGTCGCGGCGCGAAGGCAACAAGGGGCGCGTAGTCGTGGAGCGTGGAGGCGGACCGGCGGAGCCGGATGAGGTGGCGCTGAAACGGCTCCGGCTGCGCAGCTGGCGGCGCGGGATCAAGGAGATGGATCTTGTCCTCGGCGCGTTCGCCGACGCCGAACTCGCGGCGCTTCCGGCCGGGGACCGCCGGTTATACGATTCTCTCTTGTCGGAGAACGACCACGACCTTTACGGATGGTTCACGGGCACATTGCCGGCACCGGCGCGGTGGGAGCCGATCCTGAGGCGGATCCAGGCCTTCCACGGCCTCGACTGATCGGCCCGGCGCCGCCTTAACGTGTTGTTTGAAGTTATGCGCAACGGTCACGCCAGTTGCGTATTTCGGAGAACAGTCATGAGTCTTCAAGCCAAGGTTGCACCGGATCCGGCGGCTGCGGCGGAAGAGGACTTCATGCCCTGTTACCTCGAGACACTCGCGCTGGTCGAGCGGTTGCACCGCCTGCTCCTCGATGTCGTCAAGGACGAGTTCGAGCGCCTCGGCATCATCGACATCAATCCGGTGCAGGCACTGCTGCTCTTCAATGTGGGAGACCACGAGGTGACGGCGGGCGAATTGAGAACCCGGGGCTACTACCAGGGTTCCAACGTCTCCTACAACCTCAAGAAACTCGTCGATTGCGGCTATATGCATCACCAGAGATGCGTGGTCGACCGCCGCGCCGTGCGGGTGCGGCTGACCGACAATGGCCGGCGGATCCGGGCGATCGTGGACACGCTCTTCCGGAAACAGGCGAGCGGACTGCACGAATGCGGGGTGCTCGGCGAGGTGCGGCTGACCGATATCAACCGATCCCTGCGGACACTCGAACGCTTCTGGTCCGACCAGATCCGCCATCTTTACTGATGCAGCCTTCCGGTCACAATATGGCTGTCACCGGGGCGCAACTACGTTTTGAAACCATGTATCGCGCCTGCCGGTCCCCCAGCGGCTGTGCTAAGCTTCCAGCCAGTAAAACAGTGCAATCCAGCCGATTCGGCAGACCGGAGCAACCGTCGGCCAGCATAACGGGTTCGAGTAAGTCAGATGGGTGAATCCGGCAACAGGCAGCAGGAAGAAGGGCACAAGGTGCCGCTCGGTGACGAGCTTCGCGGCGAGCGGGCAACACGCGGCAAGTCGCTGCTCGACGTCCAGCGTGAACTCAGGATCCGCGCCGAGTATCTTGCCGCGATCGAGAACTGCGATGCCTCGGCGTTTCCTCAGCCAGGCTTCGTCGCCGGTTACGTGCGCTCCTATGCGCGTTATCTGCATCTCGACCCTGATGCCGTCTTCGCCCGTTTCTGCGCCGAGAGCGGCTTTGCCAGCGCCAGCGCCAGTGGTGTCAGCGCCGCGCAGCCCACGTGGCCGCAACCAGGCAACCGGCCGCATCCAGGCCGCGCCGGCAACACCTTTGACACCGGCTTTCCGCTTGCGGAGCCCCGCAGCTCCGGCCTGCACGACATACCGCTCGGCGCGATCGGCTCGATTCTGGTCCTGCTCGCGCTGATCGGCGCCCTCGGCTACAGCGGCTGGACCGTCCTGCAGAACATCCAGCGCGTCCAGTTCGCCCCCGTGGAGGAGGTGCCGCTCGCGCTTGCCGAGGTCACGCCGATCGAGGCGCCAGCGGCCCTGCCGGGGCCGGTCCTGCCCGATCTCTCGACGCCGGTAGCGGCGACGACGCTTGCCGATCTCTACCGCCGGCAGGAACTCGAAGTGCCGATTCTCGTGCCGCGCGACGGCCCGATCGCCGCCATCGACCCCGACCGGACCGGCATTCTCGCCCGCGCCGGCGCGCCGGATACCGCGGCCGGGCGTGACGGCGGCCCGGGCGGCGACCTGCCGGACAATACGGCGGAGATCGCCGGCGCCGACGCGCCCGCGGTGCCGCAGCCGAACGAGCCGCAGGTCGTCGCGGTGGTCGAGCGACCAGCCGTTTCGATCATAGCCGAACGGCCGGCATGGATACGCATCTACTTCGCCAGCGGTACCGTGATCTTCGAGCGCATCCTCGAATCGGGTGAGGTCTACGAAGTGCCGGAGACCGCCGAGACGCCAATGGTCTGGGCGGGAAATTCCGGCTCGGTCTACCTGCGGATCGACAGCACGCTGCGCGGCCCGATCGGCCAGGGTACCCGCGCCGCCCGCGACATTTCCCTTGATCCGACCGCAATCGCCGAGCGTTTCGACGTCGTCGCCGACGTGCCGAGCGTGATCGCCGAGACGATGCCGCCCGAAGCGCGCATCGAGGGAACCCTCGTCCAGTAGCGCCGCTGCCGACGGGTGACATCCACCCGCGGCTCGCTTATGTTCCCGGCGATCCGACACCATCGGGATAGTTTCATGTCGCTCAACGCTGTCCGCCCGTGGCGGACCATCCACCGCCGCGAGTCGCGCCGGATCCAGGTCGGCCCCGTCGCCGTCGGCGGCGGCGCCCCGATCACCGTCCAGACGATGACGAATACCGCGACGACCGATGTGCGGGCGACGGTCGATCAGATCCAGCGCTGCGCCGAGGCGGGCGCGGATATCGTCCGCGTCTCGGTTCCGGACGAGGCTTCCGCCCGCGCGCTCCGGGAGATCGTGCGCGAAAGCCCGGTCCCGATCGTCGCCGACATCCATTTCCACTACCGC
>CAYMOD010000031.1:0-10640 GCA_964391945.1 uncultured Rhodobacterales bacterium
GCGAGCGCGATCCTGAGGACGGCAAAGATGCCGGCGAGGCCCAGCACCCAGCAGAAGCCGATGTTGGCGAGGAGCGCCACGGTCAGCAGCGGTTTGGAATGCACGTAATCCTCGATCACCACCTGCAGCCCCTGCTGCAGGTGAAGGAAGGTCACGCCGAGGAAGAGGATGGCGACAACCGCGTTCCACGGGCTCTGGTAGATCTCCATCACCTCGGCATGGGACTGACCGAGCGCCTGCACGAAGGGAAAGACGAACAGGATCCCGAGCGGGATCAGCGCGACCGAGGTCACCCGCTGGTTCCACCAGTGGCCGACGCCATCCTTGGCGCTGCCGAGGCCGGTGGCGCGGGCGCGGGGCGTGCGGAAATCGGCGTTCTGCTGGCTCATGGCGCCCTCCTCAGGCGACGATGAGGGTGATGAGGGCGAGAAGGGCGGTAGCGCCGAGCGTGACATAGCCCGAGGTATAGACCTCCGGCAGCGTCATCCCGTAGCCGGTGTCCCACATCAGATGCCGCATGCCGTTGACGAAATGGTACCAGAAGGAGAGGAGCAGCGGGAACCAGATGAAGACGACGACCAGCCAGTGGGTGAGGAAACCGTCGGCGCGCGCGAAACTTTCCGGTCCCGCAGCGGCGGCGAGGAACCACCAGACGATCAGGACCACGCCGAGCGTCAGGCCCACACCGGTGATGCGGTTCGCGATCGACATTCCGGAGGTGAGCTGAAACCGATAGTACCTGCCCAGCATGAAGGGCGAGAGCGGGCGCTTCCTGTGGTTGACGTCGGCCATGGCGTTCCTCTCCCGGAGCTCTTTGGTCTGGCCGGCTGCGACCGCACGGCCCCACGACGGCGGCAATCAACCCTCTTTGGCGCCTGAATGCAACAGGAATTCAATTTGTGATCATGGGATAAAACTTTGTGATCACAAGAAATCCGGAGCAGGTTCCCCTTCCCGCCGCCTCCGCGCCGGCCTAGAAACGAAGGCATGGAGCGGGAGACCATCGACATCCTCGTCGCCGGCGGCGGCGTTGCGGGCCTGAGCGCCGCAGCCGGTTTTGCGGCGGCCGGTTTCTCCGTCCTCTGTGTGGATCCGGTGCCGCCCGTGACCGCGGCCGAGGCGGCGGGATCGGATCTCCGCAGCACGGCGTTCCTCGGCCCTTCCATCGCCTATCTCGAGCGGGCCGGGCTCTGGGCGCGGCTGGCGCCGCATGCGGCGCCGCTCAGGGTGATGCGGCTCGCCGATGCCGGTGACGAGGCGGGCACGCTCCGCACGGTGGCCGATTTCGATGCGGCGGAGACCGGCGCCGAGGTGTTCGGCCACAATCTCCCGAACTGGCTGCTCCGGCGCGAGATGGTCGCCGCTATCGAGGCGCTTCCGAACGCGCGCCTGCTCGCGCCGGCGCGGGTCGATACGGTGACGGCGCGCTCGACCGCCGCTCTCGTCCGGCTCTCGACGGGCACGCGGGTGACGGCGCGCCTCGTCGTCGCGGCGGACGGGCGCGACTCCACGATCCGGGAAGCCCTGGGCATTCCGGTCCGGCGCTGGGGCTACGGACAGAAGGCGCTCGCCTTCACGGTGAAAGCCGAACGGCCACACGAGGGCATCTCGACCGAGATCCACCGCTCCGGCGGTCCCTTCACCCTCGTGCCGCTCCCTGACCGCGACGGTCTGCACCAGGCGGCGGTGATCTGGATGGAAAGGGGACCGCGGGCACAGGCGCTCGCGACGATGGAAGCGCCGGAATTCGAGACGGCGCTGAACGCACGAGCTTGCGGTGTGTTCGGCCGGCTTGCGCTCGCCTCGGAGCGGCGGGTCTGGCCGATCGTGACCCAGGTCGCCGACCGGCTCGACGGACCGCGGACGGCGCTGGTGGCGGAGGCCGCGCATGTGGTGCCCCCGATCGGCGCCCAGGGGCTCAACATGAGCCTGCGCGACATCGCCGCCCTCGTCGATCTCGCTACGGCGGCGCGGGAGGTGGGAGGGGATTTCGGCGATGCGGATCTCCTGGCGCGGTATCACCGGGCGCGCCACCGCGACATTCTCCTGCGGGCGGCCGGCATCGACGCGCTGAACCGCGCCGCGATGGCCGAGGCGCCCGGGTTGCGCGACCTCCGCCGCGCGGGTCTGCGCCTGCTCCACGGTTTCGGACCGCTGCGGCGGGGGGCGATGAGCCTCGGCCTCGGCGCCGGCAGCTGACATCCCCCGCTATCCATCAGGCGAGGCGGGAGAGCGCCACGGCGAGGCCGAAGAGGTCGTCGGTAGGGAGGCAGATCCGGTCGATCCGCCGCCAGTCCGCTGTCCGGATCGCGCGGTCGTCGCGCAATTCCTGCGCCACCGTGTCAAGCGCCCTCGCATTGCCCGCTTCGGTGCTCAATGATCCGGTCGATGCAGAACAGCATCTTCTTGCCCAGAGCGGAGGCATATCGGCCGCCGGAGGGTAATCGCGCCGGATGTTCCGAACAATGGGCCCGCGAATGGGAAAGGCGGCCCCGGACAGGTCCGGAGCCGCCTCCCACCCCAACCGGCTGATGCGCTACTGTACGATGAACTCCGCATGCAGCGCGCCGGCAGCCTTGATCGCCTTCAGGATGTCGATCATGTCGTTGGTCGAGACCCCGAGCGCATTGAGCCCCGCGACCACCTCGGGCAGCGAGACCGAGGTCTCGACGAGGGCGAGGCCGGTGCCTGGCTCCTCCTCGATCGCGGCCTCGGTGCGGGGGACGATGACGGTATCGCCGCGGGCGAAGGGGTTCGGCTGCACGACGAGCGGCGCTTCCTCGACGCGCAGGGTGAGATTGCCCTGGCTGACCGCGACCCGGGAGATCCGGACGTCCTCACCGAGGATGATCGTGCCCGAGCGCTGATCGACCACCACCCGCGCCCGCGACGAAGTCAGCACCTCGATATTCTCGATCGCCGCCATCACCGCCGCCGGCGAGCCATCGACCGGCCTGAGGTCGAGACGCACGGTGCCGGAATCGAGCATCCGCGCCACCCCGCCGCCGATCGCGGCGTTGATCGCCGCCTCGATCCGCGCCGCGGTGGTGAAATCCGGGTTCCGGAGCGCGAGCCGCAGGTCCTCGACATCGGCGAAGGAGAAACCGACCTCGCGCTCGATACGGGCGCCGGCGGGGATGGTCCCGGCGGTGGGCACGCCCTGGGTCACCGAAGCCGCGATGCCCTCGGCGACGATGCCGCCGGCGATGATTCCGCCCTGGGCCACCGCGTAGATCTGGCCGTCGGCGGCGTTCAGCGGCGTCATCACCAGCGTGCCCCCCATCAGCGAGCGCGCGTCGCCGATCGCCGAGACCGTCACGTCGATCTGGCCCCCCGCACGCGCGAAAGGCGGCAGCGCCGCGGTGACGAGCACCGCCGCCACGTTGCGGGCGCGGATCTGCTCGCCGGTGACGTTGGAGCCGAGCCGCTCGAGCAGGTTGAAGACCGCATCCTCGGTGAAGGGCGAGTTCCTGAAGGAATCACCGGTGTTGTTGAGCCCGACCACCAGCCCGTAGCCGAGCAGGTCGTTGCCGCGCACGCCACCGACCTCGACGAGGTCCTTGAGGCGCGCGGGCGACGCATCGGCGGGCAGCGCCAGCGCGCCGAGAAGCAGGATCGCCACCGCGAGAAGGGAGCGCAGCATCCGCCTCTACCGCATGAAACTGGCAAAGCGCAGTGTCGCGAGCCGGGCGGTGACGGTGTAGATACTCTCGAGCTGCGCCTTCATGGCCTCGAACATGGTGGCTGAATCGTAGGGATCGGCTGCGAGCATCCCAGATCGGGCAAGATCGTAGGATTCGCGCTCGGCGTTGCGCTGGGCCTTCGCGGTTTCGACGGTTTCCTGCGCCTGCCCTGTCTTCGCCTCAAGCGCCAGCAGGCGGTCGCGGGCCCCAAGGAGCACCCGGCCGGCAGTTTCCAGGATCATGAACTGATCGGCGGGATCCGCGCCGGCAAACGCGCCACCATCCGCGACGAGCGCGGCGAGCGCGTGCCCCTTCAACGCCGCGACGGTCGCCGGATCGTTGGCCTGCAGGGCGTAATCGAGGCGAATGCCATCACCCATCTCGGTCGGCGCCGGCGCATCCAGCGGCCCGGTAAACGCGTCCGGCCCGTCGAAATAGGCGTCGAGTGCGGCAATCGCCTCGTCTGCCGTCATATCAGCGACCAGCACGGCGACCTCGCCGAGGATGGCATCAGCCGGGCGCAGGGGCGGCCGGTCGGTTGCCACCCCCGCGAAGAGGCTGTCGCCCGCGACATTCGCGTTCAGCGCGCCGACGATATCGGCGAACGCCTGCCGTGACGCCTCCGCCTGCATCCCTGCACTTACCGTGTCGCGGAGCCCGGTCGCGGTCAGCATGTCGACCGCTATGGCGGCGGTCCTTTCCCGGACCTGCGAGAGGCCGAGTTGCATCATCTCGAGCCGGGTCCCGGTGAGGCCGATGGTGTCGAGGTGAACCGCATTCCGCGCGAACATCCGCTCCAGCCGGTAGATGCGGCCGAGATCGCCGCCGCTCGCCTTGAACCTGTCCGCCTTCAGCCCGGTCGACATCTCCTCCCCGGCGCGGTCGAGAGCGGCGCGCGTCGTCGCCGAATGCCGTTGGAGGACCAGCATGCGCGAAAGCTCGGTGGAGCCGTGAACCTTCATGACCTCAGATCTCCAGGAGTTGCCGCAGGAGGGAGTCGATCACCGTGAGCACGCGCGCATTCGCGGCATAGGACTGCTCGACCAGCATGAGGAACTGAAGCTCGGCATCGGTATCGACGCCGAGGATGGAAGCCTCCCGTTCGGCCAGTATCGCGGCCTGCCCCCCGAGATAGGCGCGGCCCTCCTCCGCCCGCGCCGCCTGTGCCCCGACCCATGCGCCGATTTCGGCCGCGAGCCCGGCGGTTGTCGCCGCGGCCCCGGTCGAGACCATATTGCCGGGGTTCTGGCGGACGGTCATCGCCTCGACCAATGCCTGGAGATGGTCGCCGAACCCCACCGGCCCTGGCGCGGTGCTCGCGAGTCCATCACGGAGACGGCGCACCTCGCCACCACGATCAGGATCGACGAGCGGGTTCAGCTCCAGTCGCGCAGCGATACCGGCTCCGCCGCCCGCATCCACGAAAAGGCCGTTTCCGCCGCCGTTGAACCCGGTCAGGGCATCGAACCGGGCCACGAGATCGCTCGCGAAGGCGTCGAGATCGGCTGACATTGCCGGAGCGATACTGTCCCGGACCTCGAAAAGCGCGCCGAGCGAGCCGCCGGCCATCAGCCCGCCTCCGGTCGCGGAGACCGGCTCCGGTCCCTCGCTGCTGCCGCGGTGCTGCTGGAGTGGGGCGAGCGTGCCGGTCATGCCGATCGTGATCACGGGGGCCGTCCGGTCGAAGGCGAGTTCCCATACCCGCCCGTCGAGAAGTGCGCCCCCCTGCGCGGTATAGAGGGCGACCTCGCCATCCTCGCGCCTGACGGTGCGCAGGGATACGATCCCGGCGATGTTGTCGATGGCGCGGGCGCGTTCGTCCTCAAGCGATGCGGTCTCGAGCCCCTGCTGCACGCTCAGATGGATCCGTCTGTTGAGCGCCGCGATATCGTGGAGCGTCGTGTTCAGGAGCCCGACCTGGCGCTCGATCTCCGCTTCGGCCTCGGTGCGGATCCCGGCCATCGCCTCGGCGGTGCCATTGATCGCGCCGACGATGGATTTCGCGGCCCCCACCGCCTGTTCGAGCTTCATTGACATGCCCGGTGATGCCGCCGCCGCGAGAAGCGCCGTCTCGAATGCCGTTGCCCGCGCGGCAAACGAGCCGGCGTCGTCCGGGTCGCCGACAGCGGCGAGGATCCGCGCGCGCGCCTCGCTGAGTGTCAGCGCCGCGCCCGCACTCGCGCCCATCAGGCGGCGCTCGGCGGTGATCTGGACGTGCTCCGCCCGTTCGGTGCCAAGGGTCCGGACGCCGCTGCCGGTGCCGCCGAGCGGCACGGAGGAGAGCCCGACGTTGCGCCGCGCATAGCCGTCGGTCAGCGCGTTGGCGACGTTGGTCGATATCGTCTCCGCGAGTCGCGCGCTGGCGGTGAGGCCGCTCCCTGCGGCGTTGAAGGCGGCGCCGATGCTCATCTCGTACTCCCGGGGTCAGCTGGCGCCGGTCAGCGCTTGAGGTTGGTGGTTTCCTGCAGCATCTCGTCCACGGTCTGGATGATCTTGGCGTTGGACGAATAGGCACGCTGGGTCTGGATGAGCTGGGTAAGTTCGGCGGCGACGTCGGTGGTCGACTGCTCCATCGCGAAACCCATCATCGCGCCGACCGGCCCGGTGCCGGCGTCCCAGAGGTAGAAGCCGCCGGCTTCCCGGGTCAGCCGGAACGCCTGCCCGTCCACCGCCTGCAGCCCGTTCATGTTCGGCACGTCGGCCACCGGGATCTTGTAGACGACCCGGCTGAAGCCGCTCGAATAGTTGATGGCGAGATGGCCGTTCTCGTCGACCGAGACGCCGGTGTAGGTGCCGGCCGGCGCCCCATCCCTGACCACGCCGACGGGTGAATAGACGGAGGCGAGCTGGCTGAGGAACTGCGGCTTCGCGCCGCCCGAGGCACCGAGCCCGACAGTGATCTCCTGGTTGCCGGCGAGCGTCATCGTGATCTCGCCGGTTGCGGCATCGTAGGCGGCGCTGCCGGCGGCGGAGATGACGGAGTCGATCGTGCCCGGTCGCGACCCGTCGTCACTGAACGCGATCGTGTAGACGCCAACCTCGGTACCGTCGGCATTGTCGGTGATCGTCAGCGCCCACTGGTTCGGCTGGACCGCGCCCGCGCCATCGAGCGCCGGGGCGAAATCGAACGCCATCGACTGCGGCGCCCCGAGCGTATCGAAATACTCGACCATCAACGGAAAGTTCGCCGCCGGATCGGCGCCCGGTCGGGTCGCCACCGCCGGCAGATTCGCGTTCAGCGTGATGGTGCCTGTCACGGCGGCGGCGACGGCCGAGCGGTCGATGACCACCGGCATGAGCGAGGCGGCGGATTGTCGCGGCACCTCGCCGACATTTCCGTTCATGTCCGCAGGCCAGCCCATCAGCACCAGCCCCGAAGCCGTGCGCAGGATGCCGTTCGCATCGAGCTGGAATCCCCCGGTCGGGGCCAGCATCAGCGGCAGCGCGCCCCCGCCCGCGACGGAGGTGTAGGACGTCACCGGCAGCATGCCGCGGCCGGCGATCGCGAGGTCGGTCGCGTTGTTCGTGCCGAGAAACCCGCCCTTCGCCTCGATGTCGCGCAGCGTCGTCGTGCGCACGCCGCCCGCGGTATAGCTCCGCTGGCTCTGCGCGAGCGCAATCGCCGCAAAATCCACATCGGCACGCTTGTAGCCGGCAGTGTGGGAGTTCGCGATATTGTCGGAGATGGTCGCGAGCTTGTTGGAATTCGCGGTCAGGCCGGAGATGCCTGCGTTCATCGAAGCCGAGATGCTCATCAGTCGCCCTTTGCTCGAGAGATATCGGATGGACGGCATCTCGAAGCGGTAGATGCCGGGATTTAAGATGCTCCTAACGCTCACCCCCGCTCGCGAAGCGGCGCAGCAGCGTGATCTCGATCCGCCGGTTGCGGGGATGGCCGGGCTCGGCAATGGCGGGATCGCGATCCGCCTTGCCGGTGACGCGGGCGATCCGCCCCGCCGCGAGGCCCGCCGCCACCAGCCCCTCACGCACGAGGTGGGCACGCGCGGAGCTGAGCTGCCACGGATCGCCTGTGCTCGCGGCGGCACCGACATGCCCGGTCACCGCCACCGGATTCGTGGTCCGGCCGAGGACCCGGCCGATCAGGTCGACCAGCCGGTTCAGGATGACATTCGGACGATCGGTCTCGCCGTCGAAGAGCGGCGAACCCTCGATGTCGAACACCTCGATGATCAGCCCCTCGTCAGCAAGGCGGGTGCGGATGTGCCGCAGCAGGGGATCGGCCGCGACCGCATCGCCCGATCCGCCGAGGAGTTGATCCTCGATCTCCGAGAATCCCTCTTCCACGCCCTCGATGCCGCCCTTCGCGAGCCGGGGCGGGTTGAGCGCGTCATGCGCAAGCCTCTCGGCGGCGAACATGCTGCTGCCGCCGAACGGACCGTCGCCGCCGACAGTGGCCGCCGGCAGCCCCATGCTGGGCGAGAAGTAATCGGCAAGCCCCTGCCGCTGCTCCTCCGTTGTGCTGCCGATCAGCCACATGAGCAGGAAGAACGCCATCATCGCCGTCACGAAATCGGCGTAGGCAACCTTCCATGCCCCGCCCTGATGGGCGGTTTCGACACGCTTGATCCGTTTGATGATGATCGGTCTCGGCTCGTCGGCCATGGCGGCTCCTTCAGAACGGCGCCAGCCTGAGCCGCAATACGTTGCCGCAGGGTTACCACGGCCGGGGATCATGACTCGAACTTTCGGCAAAGACGCGTGGATCATCGTTCAGGTTTCGCTAACGCCGGCGCGTCAGGTTGCGTCCCGAAAGCGGAGGTCAACATGCGCGCGGGCGGCAATGTCCTGATCACGAAGATGCGCCGGAGCGGCGTTGCACGCTCGCCGCTTCCCGACACGGACGTCATCGGCGCGGCCTTCGCCCGGCAGGTGGAGGATCGGCTGCGGCCACTCGCCAAATGCACACCGGATGCCCTCGTCGAGGAATGTCGGGTCGTGCGGCTCGAGGAGGCCACGAGCGGGATCGGCACGCCCGCGATGATCGGCCTCATCGGGCTCGAGGAGGCGGACGCGCATGCACTGGTCGCCATGGACAATGCGCTTGCCTGGCACCTCACCGACCTCGTGATGGGCGGCGATGCCGCCGAGCGGAGCATGGTGGCGGTCCGCTCGTTCACGGCAGTGGACATGGCGGTCTGCAGACCCCTTCTCGCCGCGCTGGTCGCAGCCTTCGGCGCCGGCCTGAGCGTGGTGCTCGGCCGGCCCGTGCCGCAGGCGTTCTCCCTCACCGAGCAGCGGCACAGCACCGCGCAGCTCCGGATCGCCCCGGATTACGTCGACGCATTGAAGGTGCGGCTTGCCGTGACCATCGGCGAGGGCGGCAGACAGGGACGGCTCGACCTCGTGGTGCCGCTCTCGATGCTCGATGTGATCCGTGCGGCGATCGTCCGGCAAGGCACGGCGGATGCCCGCGAACGTCCGAACGATCTCTGGCGCACGGCGATGCGGCGGGCGGCGGCGGCGGCACCGGTGGCGCTGCGCGCGGTCATCCACCGCGAGACGATGACGCTCGCGCAGGTGGCGGGCCTCACCGTCGGGCAGGTCATCGACATCGATCCCGACGCCCCGCAGGCGGTGGACATCGCGATCCCGCAGACAGGAAACCGCGAGGCGATCCTCGCCCGGGCGCAACTCGGCGCTTACCGGGGGAGGAAGGTCGTCCGCCTGCGGGAATCTCCCGACCCCCGGCTGCGCGAGCATCTGCGCCGCGCGCTCATGCGGCATGAGCCGGCTCAGGAGCCTCCGCGGCTGGAAGCGCCGGACACGCCGCAGGAAGGCGCGCAGACACCGTCAGCCGGGGAGGTCTGACCAGCAGGGGAGCGGATCGCCCGCGCGGGGGCGGGCCGCAAAGACGCCCCGCGCGATTGCCCGCGTGAGGCAGAGCGCCGCCGCATGCCCGATCAGCACCCGCGCCTCCGGACCGGGCTCCGGCCGGCGCCCGGTCGAAGCGGCGAAGACGAGATCGCCGTCATAGGCCGTATGCGCCGGGACCAGCGCGCGGGCGATCCCGTCCTGCGCCGCCTCCGCCAGACGCAGAGCGCCGGCCTTGTCGAGCTTCGCATCGGTCGCGACCACGGCGATCGTGGTGTTGGCGCCGAGGCCCGCCGCGCGCGGCTTCGCCGGCAGCGCAGGACCCGCGTCCTGACGCGTCCGCGTCACCGGCGGGCCGAGACCGCCGAATTCGTCGCCCTCCTCGAAGATCCCCGCCCAGAAGGCGCGACTCCCGGGCACGACGGCGCTGCCATGGGCGTTGACGGCGGCAAGCGCGCCGACATTGGTGCCGTCCGCGAGCCGGCAGGAGGCCGAGCCGATGCCGCCCATGAGATTCGCCGTCATCGCACCGGCGCCGGCACCGGCGCGCCCGAGCGCGAACTCCGCCCCTGCCGCCGCGAGCGCCGCCTGTCCGAGGGCGGGATAGGGATTCGTGCGCCAGACCTTGTCGCCACCGTTCAGGAGGTCGAAGAGGATCGCCGCCGGGACGATCGGCACGGTGGCGGGACCGACGCGGAAGCCCCGGCCACGAGCACGCAGCCCCTCCATCACCCCCGAGGCAGCATCGAGCCCGAATGCCGAGCCGCCCGAGAGGACGAGCGCATCCACCGCCCCGACCAGACGATGCGGCGCAAGGAGATCGGTCTCCCGCGTGCCCGGCGCGCCACCCATGATGTGGACGGCCGCGACGAAGGGCGCGTCCGAGACAACGACCGTGGTCCCCGAGCGAAGATCCGGATCGTCGGCCTGGCCGACGCTGATCCCCTCGACATCGGTGATGAGATTGCGTGGACCCGGTCGCATGAACGTGTCCGCCTCCCCTCCGACCTCCTGCTCATCCGGCATTGTTTCCGATCCTCCGGGGCGCGCGAAGGCGGCCAGCGGAACCCCTCCCCCGTGCGCCTCTTCCAAGATACTGATCGAGAAAGCCTATCTGCCCGTCAG
>CAYMOD010000031.1:10740-13798 GCA_964391945.1 uncultured Rhodobacterales bacterium
AGTTTCAATGGTCATCTCGATCGGGTTGAAGTCTGACGAGCATGGCGGCAGGAACATGAGCTGCGCTCCGGCGCTCTCTGTGGCTTTGCGTATGCCGCTGACCTTGGGCCAGCAGGGTTGTCGATGATGACGATGGCGCCGGGACGGAGTTCGGGCGCGAGAACCTGCTCGGTCTGGGTAAGGAAGGCTGGGCCGTTCATCGGGGCGTCGAGCAGCATCGGCGCCACTATGCCGCGTGCGCCGTCTTTCATGGAATGGTCCGCCCTTCCCAAGCCAAGTCACGCTATCGTATACAGGATCCGGCCAAGTAGATCTTGGTAATCTACGTCAAGTCAACTCCTTGAATTGATCCTTACGCTGAAACCTCCCATCACTACGCCTCCGGGTCAACCGGCCTCGAGGGCCCGTTCCATCGCCGCGCCGAGGCGGAGGAGGGCGCGATCCCCCCTTCCCTGCCCCATCGCCATGATCCCGACGCTCGGCGTCCCGGTCGGCAGGCTGATCCCGCAGAGCCCGAGCATGTTGCCGATCCGCGTATTGCGGAGCGTGAGCATGTTCTCCTCCGCATAGTAATCCTCGTCGGCAAGCAGGCGGTTCACATTCGGCGGCAGGTTCGGCGTCGTCGGCATCAGCACCGCGTCATGGCCGGCGACCGCCGCCCGGAACCCGTCCCGCAGCGTATCGAGCCGCTGCCAGATCCGGACATAGTCCGGTCCGTCGAACGTCGCCCCGGTCCGGAACCGGCGCAGGATCTGGTGGAACATCGCCTCCGGGTCCGCCTCGATCGTCTCGCCCCATTCGCCATAGGCCTCAACCGTGTAGACCGGCACCGAAAAGGTGAGCGCCTCCGCCACCTCGGGCGGCGCGCTCCGCTCGATCCGCGCGCCCGCCGCGGCGAGCCGGTCGAGCGCATCCTCGAAGGCTTCCGCCACCTCCGGCGCAGTCGGACCGATGCCTTCGACATCCTCGAGCACGAGGAGCCGCCGCCCCCGGAGTGTCGCCCCGGCAAGATCGACCACGACCTCGGCGCCGAGCACGCCCATCAGGAGCGTTGCATCCTCGACCGAGCGGCAGAGCGGCCCTGGCACGTCGAGGCGGCGGCAGAGCGGCACCATCCCCGCGAGCGGCAGGAGCCCCGTGGTCGGCTTGAACCCGACGAGGTCGTTCCAGGCCGAAGGCACCCGGATCGAACCTCCGGTATCCGAACCCATCCCCGCCGCCGCGAGGCCGAAGGCGACCGAAGCCGCCGCCCCCGACGAGGAGCCTCCGGGCGCCAGATCGGGATCGTTGATGTTCGGCGGCGTCGCCGTCACCGGGTTGACCCCGAGGCCCGAGAAGGCGAGCTCGCTCATATGAGTCTTGCCGAGCGCCACCAGCCCCGCCCGTGCGGCCCGTTTCAGCACCAGCGCATCCTCGCCCGGCACCCGGCCCCTGAGCAGCGCCGATCCCGCTTCCGTCGCCGTGCCGGCGGTATCGAAGAGATCCTTCCACGAGACCGGCACCCCGTCGAGGGGACCGCGGCGCATTCCCGTGCGGGCGCGTTCGCGCGCGGCATCAGCCTCGGCCCGGGCGCGCGCCGGGGTCAGCCGGGCATAGATCGCGCCGGCATCCGGATGGGTTTCGATCGCGTCAAGATAGACCTCTGCAAGTGCGCGCGGGTCGATCTCGCCTGCTTCGATCCCGCGGCCGAGGGCGGCCCCTGTCATCCACAGCCAGCTGTCAGACATGCGCGCGTTCTCCGGTATCCGCCGCCATCGGTACGGTAATCGAGGTACGGGCGATGGACAACGCCGGGGACAGGTCCGTAAAAGGCGGACATGGAGACACAGGCGCACGAGACCGAGGTCGTGATCGTCGGCGGCGGCCTCAACGGCCCGCTGCTGGCGCTGGCGCTCGCGCAGGGGGGCGTGCGCAGCACCGTGCTCGACGCCGGCCCGCGGGCACGGCTCGAGGACCCGGATTTTGACGGCCGTGCCTACGCGCTTGCCATCGGCGCACGGCGGATGCTGGCGGCACTCGGGCTGTGGCGCGAACTCGAGCCCGAGGCGCAGCCGATCCTCGAGATCAAGATCAGCGACGGCCGCGCCGGCGAAGGCGCCTCGCGGTTCTGGCTGCATTTCGATCATGCCGAGATCGAGGAAGGGCCGATGGGCCATTTCCTCGAGGACCGCTACCTGCGCCGGGCGCTCCTCGATGCGGTCGATGCCTCGCCCCTCGTCACCATGCTCTGGCAGGCGCGGGTGATCGAGCAGGCGCCGCTTCCGGGCGGCATTGAAGTGCGTCTCGCGGACGGACGGCGGATCGCCGGCCGCCTGCTCGCCGGCTGCGACGGCCGGGGGAGCGGCACGGCGAAACGGGCCGGGATCGGGCGCATCGGCTGGGATTATGGCCAGACCGGGCTGGTCGCGGCGCTCGCGCATGAGCGCCCGCATGGCGGCGTGGCGCACCAGTTCTTCATGCCGGAAGGGCCGCTCGCCATCCTGCCGCTGCCAGGCAACCGCTCGTCGATCGTCTGGACCGAGCGCGCCGAACGCGCCGACATGATCCGCGGCCTCGACGACGAAGGGTTCCTCGCCGTACTCCGGCCGCGGTTCGGCGATTTCCTCGGCAACTTCCGGCTCGAAGGCCGGCGCTACAGCTATCCGCTCTCGCTCTCGCTCGCGGAGAATTTCGTCGCCGAGCGAGTGGCGCTTGCCGGGGATGCGGCGCACGGGATCCACCCCGTGGCGGGTCAGGGGCTCAATCTCGGTCTGCGTGATGTCGCGGCGCTGGCTGAGGTCCTCGTGGACGCCCACCGCCTCGGGCGCGACATCGGAGCGGGTGACGTCCTTGCCGAATATGCGCGCTGGCGGCGCTTTGACTCGACGCTGCTCGCGCTGGCGACGGACGGCGTCAATCGGGCTTTCTCGAGCGACAACCCCCTGCTCCGCCTCGGGCGCGACATCGGGCTCGGGCTCGTTGCGCGGCTGCCATCGCTCCGGCGCGGTTTCGTCCGGGAGGCGGCGGGCGTCACCGGCGATCTCCCCCGGCTCCAGCGCGGCAAGCCGCTGTGAGAGGC
>CAYMOD010000032.1:0-13793 GCA_964391945.1 uncultured Rhodobacterales bacterium
GACACTGAGCCTTGATTACGCAAACCCGATCCGGAGTTCCACGCAAGACTGACTTTGCGCTCCTGACGGATGCGCTCGACTACGCGGCGGAGGCCGGAACCGGACTGACCTTCTACGACGGACGCGGCGCGCCGGTACTGGCCCTGACCTACCGCGAGATCCGCGACCGCGCCGCCGCGCGCGCAGCCCAGCTCCATGCCCTCGGCTTTGCCCGCGGCGACCGCATCGGCCTGATCGGCGAGACAAGCGCCGAGTTCGTGACGGCGTTTCTCGCCTGCGTGCGCGCCGGCCTCCTGCCGGTGCCGCTTCCGGTGGCAGGCGTCTTTGCCGATCCCGCCCGCTACGGTGATCAGATCTCGCGCCAGCTCGCCGGCTGCGGCGCACGACTCCTGCTCAGGCCCGATGGCGCCCGGCTGCTGCCCGAGGATGTGCCCGAGGACGTGAGTGTCCCGGAGATGGGCTGGTCCGAACTCGCAGCCGCTCCTGCCGGCGATCTGCCCGCCGCGGGTCCGGAGCCCGACGATCTCTGCTATCTCCAGTACTCCTCCGGCAGCACCCGATTCCCGCGCGGCGTCGGCGTCAGCCATCGGGCGCTGATGCGCAACTGCCGCGACATTGCGGTCGACGGAATCGCCGTCCGGCCCGAGGAACGGGTGGTGTCCTGGCTGCCCCTCTACCACGACATGGGCCTCGTCGGCACGCTGCTCGCCTCGCTCGCGGCCCAGGTCTCGGTCGATTTCATCACCACCGACACCTTCGCGCGCCGGCCGCTGGTCTGGCTGCAACTCATCAGCCGCAACCGCGGCACCATCTCCTATGCACCCTGTTTCGGCTACGATCTCTGCCGGCGCCGCGCGAGACCCGGCCAGATCGCGGAACTCGATCTTTCGTCCTGGCGTATCGCCGGCGTCGGGGCCGAGTTGATCGATCCGCAGGTGATGGAAGGCTTCGCCGACGCTTTCGCGCCGGCCGGCTTCCGCCGCGAGAGCATTCTCGCGAGCTACGGACTCGCGGAGGCGACGCTCGGCGTCACCTTCGCACCCTGCGGCGAGGGGCTCCAGACCGACACCGTCGATGCCGACGTGCTCAGTCGGCATCGGCGCGCGGTGATCTCGAACGAATCCGGTACCCGGACGCTGGTGCGCTGCGGCCGGCCGCTTTCCGGCCAGACGATCGAGATCCGCGGGCAGCACGGCGCGCAGCTGCCGCCGCGCATGGTCGGGCATGTGATGATCCGGGGCGAGAGCGTGATGCAGGGCTATTTCAACGATCCCGAATCTACCGCCGCCGCGATCACCGAAGGCTGGCTCGATACCGGCGATCTCGGCTACATGGCGGAAGGCGATCTCGTGATCGTCGGCCGCGCCAAGGACACGATCATCGTCAACGGCCGCAACCTCTGGCCCCAGGACCTCGAATGGATCGTCGAGCAGATGCCCGAGGTCCGTTCCGGCGACTGCGCGGCCTTCGGAACCAAGGAGCCGGGACAGGGGGAGCGCGCCGTGCTGCTGATCCAGTGCCGCGCCGTCGACCCCGCCGCACGTGCGGCGCTCGTGACGGAGGCGCATGGCCGGCTCCTCGCGGCGACGGGGGTGGACTGTCACGTCGCACTGGTGCCGCCGCACTCGCTGCCGCGCACCTCGTCAGGCAAGCTCAACCGCAGCCTCGCGTGCGAGCGGTTCCTTGCCGGGCTCTTCACCGGACCGGATGCCGCGCCCGGCATCGAGATAGGCGCGCTGCGCCAGGTCGCGGCCGTCCGATGACGATCGAAACCCTTGTCGGCGTCATCCGCCGCGTCAAGCCGACTGCGACCGCCATCCGGCCCGAGGCCCGCTTCGTTGACGATCTCGGCTTCGATTCGCTCACCGTGATGGAACTGGTGGCCGAGGTCGAGGACGAGTTCGACATCAACCTGCCGATCAACCTCCTGCCCGAGATCCACACGGTCGCCGACCTTGCGGGGACGATCGAGCGTCTGAGGACCTGAGCCATGGCGAGCCTTGCTCAACGCATGACTGAACTCACGCGCGAGCGTGGGCACCTCGCCGAAGCCGGCGTCAATCCCTTCGGCGTCTGCATGGACGAGGTGACGAGCGCCACCGAGGCGGTAATCAGCGGCAAACCGGCCATCCTTGTCGGCACCAACAACTATCTCGGCCTCTCCTTCGCGCCGGAGGCGGTCGCGGCCGCCGTTGACGCGACCGAGCGCATGGGCACCGGCACCACCGGCAGCCGGGTCGCCAACGGCACCTACGCGCTCCACCAGCGGCTCGAACGCCGCATCGCCGACCTTTATGAACGGCCGGAAGCGCTCGTCTTCTCGACCGGTTACCTGGCCAACCTCGGCGTGCTCTCGACGGTGGCGGGGCCAGGGGACACCATCCTCCTCGATGCTGACAGCCACGCCTGCATCTACGATGGCTGCCGCCTCTCCGGCGCCACCATGGTCCGCTTCCGCCACAACGACGTCGAGGATCTGGAGAAACGGATCCGCCGCCTCGGCGCGCACCGCACCGGCAACCTCGTGATCGTGGTCGAGGGCATCTATTCGATGCTCGGCGACCGTGCGCCCCTCGCAGAAATCATCGCGGTCAAGAAACGCCACGGCGCCATCCTCGTCGTCGACGAGGCGCATTCGCTCGGCGTCTTCGGCGCGAAGGGCAGGGGCCTCGCGGAAGAGGTGGGCGTCCTCGACGACATCGATTTCCTGGTGGCCACGTTTTCCAAATCGGTCGGCACCATCGGCGGCTTCTGCGTCTCGAACGCCGACGGGCTCGACCTCCTGCGCTATACCGCGCGGGCCTACGTCTTCTCGGCCTCGCTGCCGCCCGCCGTGGTGGCCGCGGCCCTCGCCTCGATCGATCTCATGGAGAAGGGCACGCATCTGCGTGCGCGGCTCTGGGAGAACGTCGGCTGGCTGCATGAGCGGCTGACCGGCCTCGGTCTCGACGTGATCGCCGCGGAGAGCCCGATCCTCGCCGTCCGGATGCCTTCCGAACAGGCGCTCCTCGCCACGTGGATGGGTCTGCTAGAGCGCGGCGTCTACGTCAATCTGGCGCTGCCGCCCGCAACGCCGCAGGGGGTCTATCTCCTGCGCTGTTCCGTCTGTGCCGAGCACACGCAACCCCAACTCCAACGGGTGGTCGATGCCTTTTCTGAAATCGCCGGCGGCCTCTGAGGCGTCGCCGGTCACAGCCGGACGGCCCGCCGCCGAGCAGATGATCGAGGCGGGGCGCGACGGTTTCGCGCGCGCCTATGTCGGCGGCGTCCGCGGCGCCCGGCGGCTTGCGCGCGCCTCCGGCCTGATCGCCGCGCTCGACCGCCATCGCGACCGTCGCTTTCCCCTCTTCGTTCGCAGCCTCTTCGCCGTCCATGATATCGACGAGCTCGACCGGCTCGATCTCCCCTGGTGGACTTTCGGCGCCATCGAGCGGGTCGATGCTTTCCTCAGGAAGCGCAAAGGTGCGGTGCGGGCCTTCGAATGGGGTGCGGGCGCGAGCACGCTCTGGCTCTCCCGCCGCTGCCGCGAGGTCGTCTCGGTCGAGCACGACGCCTCCTGGTGGCCGCCGCTCTCACTACGCCTCGCTGCCGTTCCGAATGTGCGCGCCTCCCTCGTCGCGCCGGTGATCGCCGGGCGGATGCCTGCCTGCCCCTCGGGCCGCGCTGGCTGGAGCGGTCTCGATTTTGCCTCCTACGTCTGCGCCATCCGCGACGCGGGCGGCCGTTTCGATCTCATTGTCATCGACGGCCGCGCCCGCGCCGCCTGCCTCGACGAAGCGGTCCACCATCTCGCGCCGAGCGGGCTCATCGTCTTCGACAATACCCACCGCCGCCGCTACGAAGCCGCGATTGCCCGCTCCGGCCTGCGCGCGGAGCGGATCGGCGGCTTTGCCCCCGCAGTGCCGTGGCCGTCGCAAACTGCGCTCCTGAGCCGGACCTGATGCGCATCGCCATCGTCGCCGACGCCTGCGATCCCCCGACCAACGGCGTGATCCGGACGCTCAGGACGCTCACCGCCTGCCTCGAGGCCGAGGGGCACCACGTCCTCCTCGTCCTGCCGCCCGGCTTCCTGAGCATCCCCTGCCCGAGCCAGCCCGACATCCGCCTCGCGATCGCGCCCTGGCCGCGGCTGAGGCGGCTCATCGACGACTTCCGCCCCGAGGCCGTGCATGTCGCGACCGAAGGCCCGCTCGGCCTCGCCGCGCGCCGGCTCTGCCTGAAACGGGGCTGGCCCTTCACGACGATGTTCACCTCGAAATTCGCGGAGACCATCCACGCGCGGCTGCGCGTCCCCGTCAGCCTCACCTGGGGGGCGCTGCGCTGGTTCCACGCCCCTGCCGCGCGCACGATGGTCGCGACGGACAGCCTGCGGGAGGAACTTGAATCGCGTGGCTTCGGGGAGCTTGCCACCTGCGCGCGGGGCGTCGATACCGTGCTCTTCCGACCGCGCACCAGATCGAACCCTGCCGCCGATCTCGGCCTCCCCCGCCCGGTCTCGCTCTATGTCGGCCGGGTTGCGCCGGAGAAGTCCGTGGAGGATTTCCTCCGCCTCGATCTCCCGGGCACCAAGGTCGTGGTCGGCGACGGTCCCGACCGCGCCCGGCTCGAGACAGCATACCCGGATGCAGTCTTCGCCGGGACCAGGCGCGGCGAGGACCTCGCCCGCCACTACGCCGCTGCCGATCTCTTCGTGTTCCCGAGCCGCACCGATACGTTCGGCCTCGTCGTGCTCGAAGCGCTGGCGAGCGGGCTGCCTGTCGCTGCCTACCCGGTCACCGGCCCGCTCGACATCCTCGGTGGCACTGATGCCGGGGTCCTCGATGAGGATCTGCAAAAGGCGGCCGAAGCCGCGCTTGCCATCCCCCGCGACCGGCCGCGCCGTCTCGCCGAGACCTTCTCCTGGGAGAAGGTGACACGACAGTTCCTCGCCGCGCTCGCGCCCATCCCGATCAGCCCCGAACCCGCTGCCGCGCAGGCGCCCGCAGGTTAGAGCGTTTTCAGCGAAAGCAGGATACCGCTTTCGCGGTTCGAAAACGCGACCACTCCATGACATGAGCCTGTTCGGCGAACCGGTGTGTGCCGAACAGGCTCTGGCAGGCTGCGGAGAAAGTCTCCGGTGGACCTGATCTGATTCAGCTTTGCCTCGTTCCGATTCGGATGCGTTCCGTGAACGAAGCAGTTTTTCAGCAACCTGCTGGACGTGCCGGCGCCGATTCCGCGCCCAGAGGGGCTGCTCCTTCGCCGCTGCTTCACGCTTGCACCGGCGTACGCGTTGTGCGAGGAACCCGCCACCATCGAGTTCCGGGAACCTCTTGCACGCGTGTCCAATCCGCCAGCCCGCGCCGCGGCGCAGCCGCTTCCACGAGCCGGAATCGAGCCCGGCAACATGACGCTCATCACCGACAACGACGCACTCGCGGCCTTCTGCCGCAAGGCGGCCGCTGCGCCTTTCGTCACGGTCGATACCGAGTTCCTGCGCGAACGGACCTACTATCCGGAGCTCTGTCTCATCCAGGTCGCGCGCCCGGGCAAGGGCGAGGATACGGCGGCCGTTGTCGATGCGCTTGCGCCAGGGCTCGACCTCGAGCCGTTCTATGCGCTTCTGCGCGATCCCGGCGTCGTCAAGGTGTTCCACGCCGCGCGGCAGGATCTCGAGATCTTCTGGCTGCGTGCGGGCCTGATCCCCGAGCCGTTCTTCGACACCCAAGTTGCGGCCATGGTCTGCGGCTATGGGGATCAGGCCGGCTATGACACGCTCGTGCGCCAGATCGCCCGCGCCTCGGTCGACAAGTCCTCGCGTTTCACCGACTGGTCGCGGCGGCCGCTAAGCCCGGCGCAACTCGCCTATGCACTCGCTGACGTGACGCACCTTCGTGTGATCTATGAGCAGCTCGCGGCGCAACTCGGAAAGAACGGCCGCGGTGCCTGGGTGGAAGAGGAACTCGCGGTTCTGACGAATCCCGAGACCTACCGCTGTGATCCGGCGGACGCCTGGCAGCGGCTGAAGTTCCGCTCGAACGCGCCGCGATTCATTGCCGCGGCGCGCGAACTCGCGCGGTTCCGCGAGGAGACGGCGCAGCGGCGCAACGTGCCCCGCAACCGTGTTCTCAAGGACGATGCGCTGCTCGAACTCGCCGCCGCCCGGCCCACATCCGTCAACGATCTCGGCCGTGCCCGGCTTCTGCAGCGCGAGGCGCGCCGGGGTGATACCGCTGACGGCATTCTCGCCGCGATCCGTACGGCGGCGGCACTGGCACCGAAGGACATCCCTAGGCTGCCCGATGCGCCCCAGCGGCGTCCGGTGGGCTCAGAGGCGCTGGCCGATCTCCTGCGCGTGCTCCTCAAGGCGCGGGCGGACGCCTCGGGCGTGGCGCAGAAGCTGATCGCTTCCTCGGCTGATCTCGATGCCATCGCGGCCGATGCCGCCGTCGAGGTGCCGGCACTTTCCGGCTGGCGGTTCGAGATCTTCGGGATGGATGCGTTGCGGTTGAAGCGGGGCGAGATCGCACTCTCGGCACAGGGCAGCAGCGTGACCGTAGTCCCCCTGCCGGAGCCCGCGGGCGGCTGAGGCTCAGCCGGGCTTGGTGGTGAGGGCGTTACCGGCCGCAACGATGTGGGAATCCCGGCTCTTCTCCATCTCCCGGTTGGGGTAAAAGCGGGCGAGGACAAGCCCCGCCCGGTTCCGGGCCAAGAGCGTGCCGCATCGACGGTGGAAGGGCGCGGAACTCGAGCCTCTCGATATCGCCATCGCTCCGCCCAACCGGCCGGAGCTCCGGGTCGTGGAATCCTAGGGTGGGGCGACGCCTTTGATGCGCAGGATCACGCCCTGCCGCCCGCGCTCGGCCGTGGCGAAGCGCACGGCGGGCAGGAGCACCGTCCCGTTCGCGACCTGCGCCGCGTTCGGATCCTCTGCTGCATTCGGTGCTCCGATCATACTCCGCCACGGCGAATCACCGCCATCCCCGCCACCGAAGGCTCAGACCCGATCCGAGCAGCCGCGACGAGCCCCAATCCTGTCACAAGCCCCGCAGGGGCCAAGCTCTTGGGTTTTCATTGGGCTTTTCCCTCCCGGCCCACGCGCTCTCAAGCCTTCGGGCCAGAGTCGGGAAGAGGCGGACTGGACCTTGGTGAAGCGAGTTCCTAAGTGTTCCGCGGACATCTGCAGGAAAGGAGCACGCGTGGCGACAGAAGCGTTCGAGGTGATCGCTGAGGATTTCGAGTTCCTCGATGAATGGGAGGACCGCTATCGCTACGTCATCGAACTCGGGAAGAAGATGCCGCCGCTCGAGGATGCGCTGAAGGTGCCGGCGACCAAGGTCGATGGCTGCGCGAGCCAAGTCTGGCTTCATGCCGGGATCGAAGGGGAAGGGCAGGGCGCGCGCTTCCATTTCCGTGGGGACAGCGACGCGATGATTGTGCGCGGCCTGATCGCAGTCCTGCGCGCGCTCTATGTCGGGCTCAGGCCCGACGAGGTGCTCGCCGTCAACGCCTCGCGCGAGCTTGGCCGGCTCGGGCTCGATTCGCATCTCTCGTCGCAGCGATCGAACGGTCTGCGTTCGATGGTGGCGCGGCTGCGGTTGATTGCCGAAGCCCAGCACCACGCCGCCTGAGGGGCGTGGTGGCCGATCTCCTCACCCGTCTTCTCGCCGACCGTGAATGGCTCCTTGCCGACGGCGGGACCGGGACGACATTCTTCAATATGGGACTGAGCACCGGGGACGCGCCGGAGCTCTGGAACGTGCTTGCGCCCGAGCGGGTGCGGGCGCTCTATGATGGCGCAATCGCCGCCGGTTCGGACATCTTCCTCACCAACAGTTTCGGTGGCAATGCCGCGCGTCTCGGCCATCACGATGCGGGCGATGACGTCGTGCGGCTGAACCGGACCGCGGCCGCCATTGCGCGCGCGGCGGCGGCGGCTGTGGAGCGCGAGGTCGTCGTTGCGGGCTCGATCGGGCCGACCGGGGTTCTGCTCGCCCCGTCCGGCCGCCTTTCGGCCGCATCCGCGGCGGAGATGTTCGAGGAACAGGCACGCGCCCTGATCGAGGGCGGCGTCGACATCCTCTGGGTCGAGACGATGTCGGCACCCGAGGAACTCGAGGCCGCGGCGGCGGCGGTCGCGCGTACCGGCCATCCCTGGTGCTGCACGATGAGTTTCGACACCGACGGCCGCACGATGACCGGACTCGCGGCGGCCGAGATGGTCAGCCTCGTCGAGGGACTGCCAGTGCCGCCCATCGCCTATGGGGCGAATTGCGGCGTCGGCGCGCCCGACCTCCTGCGCACGCTTGTCGAACTCGCCACGGCCGGGCCGCGGCTGCCGCTGATCGCCAAGGCGAATGCCGGCATTCCCAAGCTCGTGGACAGCCGCGTCGTCTATGACGGCACGCCGGATCTGATGGCGGAATACGCGGTGCTCGCCCGTGATTGCGGCGCCCGGGTCATCGGCGGCTGCTGCGGCACCGGCCCCGAGCACCTTGCCGCCATGCGGGAGGCGCTTGCGGCCGTGCCGCGCGGTGCCCTGCCCGATGATGCCGTCATCGAGGCGCGTGTCGGCCCGTTCACACGGGCACCGTTGCGGCCCGTGTGATCCGGGATTCCATTCTCCTGGAAGGTTCTGTGCGGCTGCGCGCATGATCTGACCGCATCAATCCATCTGCTTTGCCAATGGATCCTGCATCCATCTCGACAGTTGCTCATGCCCGCCTGCCTCCCGGGAGAAGGATGAACGACAGGTTTGGAAATGATCCTTGAGCAAGCAGGAGCCTGCCATCCCGGGGGCGGCGCGGCGTGGTTGACGTTTCGCACGACACTGCTGGTGGGAGTTACCCGGGAACGGCTGTTTCTCGACGGAGGCCCCGCGGCAAGGAGGTGATCGAGACGCCGAACGGCATTTCGGGCGCGGCATTTTGGCGAGGATCGACCACGTCGCGTCCACCATGACGGAAGTCCGGAGCGATGCCGGCTCCCCGGCCCGCTGTCACCCGTCGTTGATCGCCTCCGCGCCGCTGCCTCGAACCCTCCCGAGCGGTTCGAGGCAGCGCTGCGTCCCTTGGATCTCGCCCCACCGTCCATGACGGAGATCAGAACAAGGATGGAACATCGGTGCAATCGCTTCGTCTCGTCACCGAGCACGGCGCTGGGCGCGTATCCGCAGGAAGCGGGTGGCGAGGATGCGTCGGTGTCAGAGGTAGTCGCTGCGGCTCAGGCCGTATTTCGCCATCTTCTCGTTGAGGGTGCGGCGGGGCAGGGCAAGTTCTGCCATCACCGCGCTGACCGACCCCTGATTGCGCCGCAGCGCATGGTCGATCAGCATCTTCTCGAACGCATCGACATGCTCCTTGAGCGGCTTCTCGCCTGGGCCCGAGAGGGCATCAGCCTCAAAACCGTCGTCAAGGAGGAGCGCCGCGAGATTCTGCTCGCTGCGCCGGGCCTGAAGCACTGCGCGTTCGGCGAGGTTGATGAGCTGACGCACGTTGCCAGGCCATGGTGCCTGCACGAGATTGGCGGCGTCGCCCGCGTTCAGCCCCGGCGGCTCGCAGCCATATTCGTCGGCGAACTGGACGGTGAAGTGCGTGAACAGGGTGAGGATGTCCTCGGCGCGCGAGCGGAGTGGGGCTGCCTCGATCACGAAGGCAGCAAGGCGGAAGTAGAGATCCTTGCGCATCACTTCCGGGGCGGGTTCGGCCATGCCGAGGACCGAGGAAACGGCGATGATGCGGAGGTTGCGAGGAATACCCCCCGGGGTTGCCGGATCAGCTTCGTTGAGCGCCTCGAGAAGTCGCGCCTGCGTCGGCTGGGGCAGCGCCTCGACGTCATCGAGGCAGAGGGTTCCGCCCTCGGCCTGGGCGATCAGCGGCTTCTCCGCCCAGCCCTCGCCGCCGAAGAGTATCGCCTCGATCCGCTCCTGGGGTACGGAGGCGCAGTTCAGGACCACGAAGGGCTTGCCGGCGCGGGGACCGGTGGCGTGGAGCGCGCCGGCGATCAGGCTCTTGCCGGTGCCGGTCTCGCCCACGATGAGCACGTTGCCGTCGGCCTGGGCCACGTCGAGGATCGTCTCGCGCAGCCGCTGCATCACCGGGCTCTCGCCCATCAGCCGCCGCATCGCCCCCGAATCGTCGGAGAATTCGCGGCGGAGCGCCCGGTTGTCGAGGGCGATCTGCCGAACGCCGAGCGCCTTTCGGGTCAGTTCGGCGAGTTTCTCGGGATCGAACGGTTTCTCCACGAAGTCGAAGGCGCCGATCCGCATTGCCTCCACTGCCATCGGAACATCGCCGTGGCCGGTCATCATGATCACCGGCAGACCAGGATCGACCGACTGGAGCCGCCGCAAGAGCGCCATGCCGTCCATGCCCGGCATCTTGATGTCGGTGACGACGATGCCGGGATAATCGGCGCCCAGCCGGGCGAGTGCTGCCTCGGCACTGTCAAACAGCTCCGGCTGGAAACCCGAGAGATTCATCCATTGTCCGACGGAAGCCCGCATGTCGGCCTCGTCATCGATGATCGCCACCACGTTAAGCGTCATTCCCACCTTACTCCGCTGCTTGGGCCGCCGTACCGGAGTGCGGCAGCAGTAGTTCGAATACCGCGCCGCCTTCCGGCGCGTTGCGGGCGACGAGCCGCCCGCCCATTTCCGCCGCGAACCCCGCCGATATCGCGAGGCCGAGGCCCAGCCCCTCGCCGGGGCGCTTGGTCGAATAGAAGGGCTCGAAGAGCTTCTCCGGTTCCTTGATCCCCGGCCCGTTGTCGGTGATCGAGAGGAGTACGGTCTTGCCCTGAACGAGCAGGATCTTCACCAGCCGCTCGTCCAGCGGCCGCACGGCATCGATGGCGTTGCGCAGAAGGTTGACCATGATCTGCTCGAGCCGGAGGGAGTCGACCTGCACGACGACAGGTTCCGAAGGCAGGGTGGTGGTGATCGTCACCGCGAGCCGGCCAAGCTGGGGTGCCATCATCGCGACCGCGGTGCGCACGCATTCGCGGGCGTCGATGGGTTTCAGTTCGGGATCGCCCTTGCGCGCGTAGGACTTGAGTTGCCGGGTGATCCCACCCATCCGTTCGATCAGGTCATCAATGCGCTGGAAGGAGGAAAGCGCCTCCTCGCTCCGCTTGCGCTGGATCAGGAGCCGCGCGCCGGCAAGATAGGTCTTCATCGCCGCGAGCGGCTGGTTCAGTTCGTGCGCCACTGCTGCCGACATCTGGCCCAGTGCTGCGAGTTTCGATGCCTGCTCCAGGCTCTGCTCGGCTTCCTTGAGGTTGCGCTCGAGTTTCAGCCGGGCGGCGATCTCGGCCGAAAGGCGCCGGTTCAGCACCCTGAGATCGTCGGATTCGCGTTTGAAGCGGCGGCTTTCGGCGCGGGTCTGCCGCGATACCTGCCAGAAGACGAGGGCGGCGATCATTGCCATCACCATCACCATCAGGGCAAGGATCGCGTTCACCCGCGCCTTCACGTCCTCGAGCGTGGCGAAGTAGCTGAGCCGCCAGGAACGGAAGTTGACCGGCACCTCCGCCCGCAGATGCGGAATGCCGTCGATGTAGACATAGGGGGTCTCGCCGATCCGCTGCTGCGCCGTCCGGAGCGCGGTCGAGAAGGGGGAATCGGACGGAAGGGTGGTAAGGAGGTTCGTCAGCGTGTTCCGCCGCCAGGTCGGGGCGGAGGAGAGCAGCACCACGTCTTCGGAATCGGTGACCACCACCCGCGCGAGTGCCCGGCGCCAGCTCTCCTCGACGGCACCAAGCTCGACCCGGACGACGACGACACCGAAGAAGGTCCCATCCACCTCGAGCTTGCGGGCAAAGTAGAATCCGGGCGTTCCATCCTCCGCGGGCGCAACGCTGAACACCGTGCCGTTGTCGGCGGAGGCGTTGCGGAAATACTCCCGCTGCGATTCGTCACTGCCGAGGGCGCGGTCGTCGCTCGATGCCCGCACCCTTCCGGTGCCGTCAAGAAGCATGATCGCCCCGACGCCGAGTTCGTCGCGGATGGCGTTGATGCGGGCCTGTGCCTCGTTGAAGAACCCGGTACGCAGACCGACGATCAGGACCGGATCACGGGCGAGCAGCGTCGGAACCACCGAATGGCGCTGCATCGTCGACTGGATGTTGCCGGCGTAGAGTGTCGCGCGGACCATGGCGTCGGCACTCTGGTCTTCCGCGAATTGCCGTGTCAGCACGATCTGCGCCACCCAGATCGTCAGCACGAAGGCGATCGTCGCCCCAACCACCCCGAGCCGGAACCAGAGCCGCCGCCGCGGCGGCGTCACTTGCGTTCCGGCCAGTCGCTTCTCCACCCTTTGAAGCTCCGTTTCCGGTCGCCACCCGCAGGCCTCAGGCGCGCTCCAGCGTCCTTGACCCCAGCGCCTCCACCAGTCCTGCGAACAGCCGGGCCCCGTCGGTCCCGCCGACGACAGGATCAGCCGCCCGCTCGGGATGTGGCATCAGGCCGAGGACGCGACGGTTCTCGGAGAGAATCCCGGCGATATCGCCGGCCGAGCCGTTCGGATTGTCAAGATAGCGGAAGGCGACCCGTCCCTCGCCTTCGAGTGAGGCCCGGAGTTCGGCGTCGGCCACATAGTTGCCGTCATGGTGGGCGACAGGAAACCGGACCGTCTCGCCCTCCCGATAGAGGCGC
This sequence comes from uncultured Rhodobacterales bacterium, assembly GCA_964391945.1. Classification (GTDB taxonomy): domain Bacteria; phylum Pseudomonadota; class Alphaproteobacteria; order Rhodobacterales; family Rhodobacteraceae; genus Amaricoccus. The sequence goes on from CAYMOD010000032.1 coordinate 12,632, forward strand.
GTGAAGGCGCTCTCCGTCGTCTCGACCCGGAGCGGGACCGGGCGGCAGATGAACTTGAGCCCGGCATTGCGCATGAGCGCACCGGGCAGGAGCCCCGCCTCGATCAGGATCTGGAAACCGTTGCAGATGCCGAGGACATGGCCTCCCTTCCCGGCGAAATCCGCGACCGCCCGCATCACCGGCGCCCGCGCCGCGATCGCGCCGCAGCGCAGGTGGTCGCCGAAGGAGAAGCCGCCCGGTATCGCCACGAGATCGAGTCCGCGCGGCAGTACGACCTCCTTGTGCCAGATCATCGCCGGCTTCCCGCCTGTCGCACGTTCGAGCGCCACCGCAAGGTCGCGGTCGCAGTTGGAGCCCGGGAAGACGAGGATGCCGGCCCGCATCAGACGAACTCCACCCGGTAGCTCTCGATAACCGTGTTGGCGAGGAGCTTCTCGCACATGCGGCGGACCTCCGTCTCTGCCCGGCTGCGATCCTGCGCCTCGAGTTCGAGTTCGATCACCTTGCCGACGCGCACGCCCTCGACCCCCTCGAATCCGAGGCTGCCGAGCGCATGACGGACCGCCTCACCCTGCGGATCGAGCACGCCGGGTTTCAGCGTGACCTCGACCCTTGCCTTCATCCTCGCGCTCATCAGTTCACCAGCTTCGGGCCGGCGACGACCCGTCCGTTGGTGCGCGGCAGCACACCGAGGCGCTTTGCCACCTCGGTATAGGCGTCGGAGAGGCTGCCGAGATCCTGGCGGAACACGTCCTTGTCGAGCTTGCGCCCGGTCTCGATATCCCAGAGGCGACAGGAATCCGGGCTGATCTCGTCGGCGACGATCAGTCGCTGGAAGTCGCCGTCGTAGACGCGGCCGATCTCGATCTTGAAATCGACGAGGCGGATGCCGACGCCGAGGAAGATCCCGGAGAGGAAGTCGTTCACCCTGAGCGCCAGCGCGATCATGTCGTCGATATCCTGCTGGGAGGCCCAGTTGAAGGCAACGATATGCTCCTCCGCGACCAGCGGATCGCCCAGCGCATCGTCCTTGTAGTAGAATTCGATGATCGGCCGCGGCAGCTGCTGGCCTTCCGGAATGCCGAGCCGTTTCGAGATCGATCCGGCGGCGAAGTTGCGGACCACGACCTCGAGCGGGATCATCTCGACCATGCGGATGAGC
>CAYMOD010000033.1:0-13757 GCA_964391945.1 uncultured Rhodobacterales bacterium
GGATACTTCCGTCCGTCAGTTCCAGAACCTCACGTCGGATCTGCGGGCGCTCGATAAATGCCACCAGGACTCGGGCGACATTGCCGCGCGCGACATTTCCAAGGGGATGGCAGGGCCAAGCGTAACATTCCCGGTCCCGTCTTCGTGGAGGAGAGTTCCCGGACGAAGGATCACCCAGTCAAGGGCGACCGAAGCAAGGTCGTCGGCATCCATATCGATGATGCCGCCCAATACCGGCGTCGCGCCTGCCTGAGCAATCGCCTCGGCCTGTTCCGGCTTGCGATGCAGACCAATGATCTCATGGCTGTTTGCATGAAGCATCGGCACGAGGCGATGCTCGATACCTCCTGTCGCTCCGATCAGGAATACCTTCATGATACACCTTCTATTCGCAACGAGACGAGGAGGCAGGGGCTTTGGTCACTGCCTGTGTGCCTCCTTCGTCCAGCCGCAAATACGGGATCGACGGCAGCCGGTGACGGGTGGCTGAGGACGCAAGCGGGAACCATCTTCATTGACGTCGGGAGGCCGGCACGGATGCGCAAAACAGTTACCGGGCGGGCGGCCGGGATCTCCTTCTGTCACTCTTCCATCTCGATCACGGTTCCCTCGGGAGCGCAGCCGGATTGGCGATCAGGCGCCAGCCGACCGCTGCCATTCAACCTTCCAGTTGGCCGGGTCGGTGGGATTCGTGATCGTCCACTCGACTGACAGGCGATCGCCCGCCTTCAGTTCGGTCCGCTCGGTCGGATAGAGCGCCGCGTTCCAGTGGTGCCGGGATGCGTGCATGTCGGCCGTGAAGGGGCTGGTCTCGATATAGGTCGATTCGTCGAAATGGATCCGGAAATACTGGCAGAACCCCTCCATGATCCCGTCCCGTGTCACCATCCGCTCGAACCTGATCGTTCCGGGCACGAAGCCGCGATCAACAGACTCGAGGTCGATCGTGTAGGCAGGCGCCGGCTCGGCCAGGAAGAACGCCGCATCCTCCCGCATGATGGACCGCGGGCGCCTTGCGGTGAACCCCGGCCGCCCCTCGAGCCAGTGCCTGCAGGCGGCGAAGCTCACGCCGTCGATCTCCTGTTCCCAGAGCCGGATCACCTCGCGCCCTGGCTTGAGGCTCAGCGGTTCGAGATAGGCTTCGAAACGTGCCGGAATGATCCGGCCGCCGGGTGCGAGGATCCGGTCGCGCAGATCGCAGACATTGATGATCATGTCCTCGTCGATCAGGTAGTCGCCGATCTGCTCGTGGAGGATCACGTCGACCTTTGCCGGCGGCTTGAAGTCGCGGCTGTGCATCCGCAGGAACTCGATGTTGTGGATGCCGTTGGAACGAGCGATGAACTCCGCGAATTTGATCATCCGGCTGTGCTCGATGGCATAGACCCGCTTTGCCGCTTCGCCGCCAGGAACGCCAGGATGCCGTGCCGGTGCCGAGATCGACCACGGTCTGGTCCGGCGTGATCCGGGCCTCGATCGCCTGCCGGTAGAGTTCGACCCGTCTGCGATCGGCGAGCATGACTTCATGTGCGCCGATCTTCTGAAACTGACCCCGGTTCTTGATGCCGTAGAGGGCCCGCTTTACGGGGTCTATCTTCTTGAAGTGGGTCCACGCCTCTGCCATGAACATCGGCGCATTGTCTGCCGTCTGTTCCATACCCATCCCGCGTCCCATGCTGAAACCGACCTTCTAAGCGCCTGTTCCGGGAGGAAATCAAGCAAATAGATCTGTTTGCTGGCAGGGGCCGTCGCAGGCTCAGAGGCCGAAGGCGGTGAACGGCAGGTAGCGGACCGGATCGCCGGGAGCGACGGTCCTCGCCGGGTCGGGGAGTTCGACCAGTCCTTCCGCCCAGACGAGGCCCGACACCCGGCCCGAGCCCTCCGACCGGAACACCTCGACCCGGCCCTCGGCGTCGAGGCGGGCGCGCAGGTACTCACGCCGTCCCTGCTTCTTGTTCTTGGAAAACGCGGCCGGCAGCATCAGCGCCCGCGGCATGGTCCAAGGCGCGCCCGCGAGGGTGAGCAGCGCCGGCCGCGCGAAGACCAGCGTGCAGACGAAGGCCGCGACCGGGTTCCCCGGCAGGCCGAAGACCGGCGCGCCCTTCCAGAGGCCGAGCGCGAGCGGCCTTCCGGGCTTCACCGCGATCCGCCAGGTCCGGAGTGCCCCCGCCGCGTCGAGCGTTCGGGCGACGTGATCCTCGTCGCCCGCCGAGGCGCCGCCCGAGGTCAGGATCGCATCCGCCTCGGCCGCACCGCGATCGAGCGCCGCCGCCACCGCGCCCGCATCATCGCGGGCGAGGCCGAGATCGACCACCTCCATCCCCCAGCGCCGCAGGATCGCCGCAAGCATCGGCCGGTTGGCGTCATAGGTCTGGTGCGTCGCTGCCGGCGCGCCCGGCTCCCGGATCTCGTCCCCGGTCGAGAGGATTGCCACCCGGAGCGGCCGGTGCACTGGCAGCGCGCCAAGCCCGGCGGCAGCGGCGAGCGCAAGATCGCCGGGGCCAAGGATACGCCCGGCGGGGAGGATCGGGTCGCCCGCCTGCACATCCTCGCCCGCGGGCCGCGTGTTCGCGCCGGGCTTCGGCGAGCGGGAAAAGGCGATGCGCGCGTTCTCGACGAGGCAATCCTCCTCGAGCACCACGGTATCGACGCCTGCGGGCAGGATCGCGCCGGTGAGGATGCGCAGCGCCTGTCCGGGCGGCACCGTGCCGTCGAAGGGCTGTCCCGCCGCCGCGCGTCCCTCGACCAGCGGCAGGTGATGCGGCGCGGCACCGAGGCTCGCATGCGCGAAACCATAGCCATCCACCGCCGTATTCGCTCCGGGCGGATGCGCCCGCGCCGCGCGCACATCCTCGGCAAGCACCCGGCCATGCGCCTCCGCGAGCGGCACCGTCGCGACCGACGCGACCGGTGCGAGTCCCTCGCGCAGCCGCGCCAGCGCCTCGTCCACCGGCACCCAGTTCACCCCGGGCAGCAGTGCAAAACAATCATTGCGGAGGGGCGGGATCACCGGAGGGTGTGAACCCGCCGCGGCCTCCCGCAGCGCCGCCTCATGCCCGACACCGAGGATCCAGCCCTCCTCATGGACAACAATGGCGCGTTCTTCCTCCGAAAGGCCGGCGGACCCCTCGAACAGCGGTCCGAGTTCCCCGGTGGCGTCAAGCGTCCGGAAGGCATCCGCGATGATCCGCACCTGAATCTCGTCCTTGACGTCTCCGGAACCTGTCGCCGCCAGAACTGCCTCGGCGAGGAGCGAGGGATAGATCTCCGCAAACACGACCGGTGCCGCGGGCACGGCGAGGCCGGTCTCGAACGGCCAGATCTGCACGGCGCCCGCGAGCACCGGATGGCGCCGCAGCCACTCGAGTACCGGCAGGCCGGTGAGGATCTGTCCCCCGACCGAACCGGCGCCGCTCAGCTGCCAGCAGGATTTCGTCCCGCGCGCGGCGCGCTCGACAATGCGCCACTCGGGCAACGGCTGTTTGCCTGGCCCCGGCTTCAGGCGGGAGAGCCCCGGAACCTCGGCCTTCGCGCCGTTGCCCCAGAACGGTCCCTCGCCCGGCAGGTCAGCATTGATCGCGGCGGCCACCTCGCGCCGGTTGTTGGCGTTGTCGGGACCATCCTCGATCAGCGAAGCAAGGCGGGCCCAGAGCGCAAGGGTCGAGGGAGAGCCCGTCATCTGCTCAGCGAAACCGCAGGGATAGCCGAGAGGGAAATCGAACCCGGCGAGCACCCGTTTCCCCGCCGATCGGGCCTCATCGAGGAGAGCGAGCAATCGCACACGCGCCTCCGTCCGGGTGCGGACGTATTCGGACGCGGTACCGCGATCGTCCGCCACCGCGATCCAGATCGCATCCGGCGAGGGTGCCTGCGGACTCGGCACGCTTCGGGCCGACCAGTCGACCATCACGATCGTGTCGAAGAGGCGGCTCATGCGGCGCCCGTCCGCTCGAGGATGAAATCGGCGATGCCGGTCACGTCGTCGAGGTCGAAGACCGGCAGCCCCCGGCCCGCGGGCGGCGCGTCGGGATGGGCGGGCGTGTCGGTGGCGATCGCCTCGATCGAGGTATCGTCGCCGGCGATCAGCTCGCCGGCGCCGGCGGCGCGGCGGCACTCGATCTTGGGGTGGCGGTCGCGCTTGTAGCCCTCGACGAGGACGAGATCGACGGGATCGAGCCGGGCGAGGAGCTCGGCGAGCGGCGGTTCGGGTGCGCCGCGGCTCTCGGTCATCAGCGCCCAGCGCGCGGCCGAGGCGATGAGGACCTGCCGCGCGCCCGCCTCCCGGTGGCGGTGGCTGTCGCGGCCGGGCTGGTCGATGTCGAAACCGTGATGGGCGTGTTTCACCGTCGAGACCGTGAGCCCGCGCCCGGTGATCTCGGCCACCAGCCGCTCGACGAGGGTGGTCTTGCCGGAATTCTTCCAGCCGGTGATGCCGTAGACCCTCATCGCGAAACCCCGGCGAGGAGGTCATGGGCGCGGGCGAGGTCTTCGGGCGTGTTGACGTTGAAGAAGGGGAACTCGCCTTCGAACACTGCCCGCGCACAGCCGATCGGCTCGGTCCAGCCGATCACCTTGCGCTGCCCAGCGGCAAGCGCCGCGCGCAAATCGTCGCGCAGCGACACCGACCAGAGGCCGAAGGTCGGGTGGCGCGAGCGGCCGCGCTCGGGGTCCGGCGTCATCGCCATTGCGAGCGGCATACCCTCGCGCTCCATCGCTTCGCGGAGATCGGCAACCAGCGTCTCGGGAAAGAACGGCGTATCCGCGGCCGCCGAGGCGAGGATCTCGTAGCCCTCCACCGCTGCCCAGTCCATGCCGGCGAGGATGCCGGCAAGCGGTCCGGGGAAACCCGTGACGCTGTCGGGGACGACGGGAAGGCCGAAGGCCGCGAAACGCGCCGGATCGCCGTTCGCGTTCAGGACGAGCGCGTCCACCTGCGGGCGCAGACGGTCGATCACATGGGAAAGGATCGGCCGCCCGCCGAGCGGCAGCAGGGTCTTGTCACCGCCGCCCATCCGCGTCGCGCGGCCGCCGGCGAGGATGACGCCGGCGAGCTTCGGGCGCGGGGTCATGTGCGGCGTGCTCATTCCGATGCGGCCTTGCGGCGGAGATGGCGCGGCTCGTCGCCGACCGCATCGGGGTCGGCGTCGCGGACGAGCCGTTCGGCCCCCGAGAGGCAGATGAAACGCCGCCCGCGCATCCGGCCAATCAGCGTCAGCCCGACCTGGCGGGCGATCTCCACTCCCCAGGCGGTGAAGCCCGAGCGCGAGGCGAGCGCGGGCAGGCCCATCAGCGCCGTCTTGATCACCATCTCCGAGGTGAGCCGGCCGGTGGTGTAGAGCATCCTGCCCTCCGGCCCGACGCCCTCCATCGCCATCCAGCCGGCGATCTTGTCGACGGCGTTATGCCGGCCGACATCCTCCATGTAGACGAGCGGCCGCCCGCCCTCGCAGAGCACGGTGCCGTGGATCGCGCCCGCTTCAAGATAGAGCGACGGCGTGGTGTTGATCCTGTGCGCGAGCGCGTAGAGGTCGGAGGTGCGCAGTTCCGTCTCGGGCAGCTTCAGCCCCTCGAGCCCTTCCATCACGTCGCCGAAGACGGTGCCGACCGCGCAGCCCGAGGTGCGGGTCTTCTTCTTCAGCTTCTCCTCGTAATTCGTCGCCCGCACCGTTCGCACGACCACGGTCTCGAGCTCCTCGTCGAACTCGACGGCCTCCGGCACCTCGCCCGGCGCGAGCATCCCCTGGTTCCGCAGGTAACCCACGGCGAGATATTCCGGGTAGTCGCCGATCGTCATCGCGGTGACGATCTCCTGCGCGTTGAGGAAGATCGTCAGTGGCCGTTCCTCGACCACGCGGATCTCCTGCTCGCGTCCCTCGTGGTCGATGCCGCGCACCGGACGGGTGAGCCGCGGGTCGGCGGGGTTCGGGGCGATGAGATAGGGCGTTTCCGTCATGGCGGCGGCACGATAGACGACGCGGCCCGCCTCGGGTAGAGGCAAGTGCCATGACCCGCGCCACCCGCTCCGCCTTCCTCGTCGGTCTCGGCGACGGGGCGCCGTTCGTCCTCGTGATCATGCCCTTCGCCATGCTCTTCGGCCTCGTCGCGAGCGAGGCGGGCTGGTCGATCGCGCAGATCATGGCGATGACGGTGCTGGTGATCGCCGGCGTGTCGCAGTTCACCGCCGTCCAGATGATCGCCGAGAACGCGCCGACGCTCGTCGTGATCCTGACCGCGCTCGCGGTGAACCTGCGGCTCGCGATGTATTCGGCGAGCCTCGCGCTCCATCTCGGCGGGCTTCCGTTCCGGCAGCGTGCGGTGCTCGCCTACATGCTCGTCGATCAGAGCTACGCGGCGGCGATGAACCGCTTCATGCTGCGGCCGGCGATGAGCAGCGCCGAGAAATTCGCCTATTTCCTCGGCGCCTCGGTGCCGATCGTACCGCTCTGGTATGCGTTCACCTGGGTGGGCGCGGTGGCGGGGCGGGCGGTGCCGGAGGAACTCGCCCTCGATTTCGCGCTGCCGATCACCTTCATCGCCATGGTCGGGCCGATGCTGCGCGACCGCCCGCAGGTGGTGGCGGCGCTCGCGGCGGTGGTGTTCTCGCTCCTGCTCGCGGATCTCCCCTACGGGACCGGAATCCTCGTCGCCGCCGCGGGCGCGATGGCGGTCGGCGCCGGGGTCGAGATGCTCGGGGAGCGACGCTGATGGATGTGACGATCTGGACGGTGATCCTCGTGCTCGGAATCGGCACCTATCTCATCCGGCTCTCGTTCCTCGGGCTCATCGGCGATCGCGCGGTGCCGCTCTGGGCGATGCGGCTCCTGCGTTACGTCCCCGTCGCGGTGCTGCCGGCGCTGGTGGCGCCGCTCGTGGTCTGGCCGGCGGCGACCGGGGGCGCACCCGATCCCGCGCGGATGACCGCTGCTCTCGTCGCTCTCGCCATCGGCGCCGGCACCCGCAGCGTGCTGGGCGCGATCGCGGCCGGCATGGCGGCGCTCTACCTCGGGCTCTGGCTGTTCTGAGTGCGATTCCGGTATTGGGAACTGCGCCGGCCCGTGGCCGCAGCGGGCTCATCCGGGGGCAGGATATGAGACCGCGCTCGGCGCCCCCGCTCCGGCCCGGAGGGTCCCTAAACCCCCTTGCCTTCATGCTTCGGCCTCGCGAGAAGCGGGGCGAGGCTGATCGAGGAACAGAAAACAATGACGAAGAACCACATCGCATGGTTTCTCGCCGCCGCTCTCGTTCCGGCGAGTGCCGCGGCCCAGGGGGTGAGCACCGCCACACCCCGCGACAACTTCTCGCTCTACCGTGGCAGCGAGGCGAGTCTCACCTACGGGCAGGTCCGCGACGGGTCGAGTCCGGCGTCCGACGAGATCGCGCTCGACACCCGCAGCACGTTCTGGCTTGCGCCGTTCCTCGGCACCCAAGTCGATGCGGGCCTGCGCTTTCCTGACCTCGACGAGGCGGCGCTGGGGCTCGGCCTCCATCTCCACCTGATGGCCGACGGCGGCAGCCGCTTCGGCGCCTTCTACCTGCCGACCTTCGTCGACGACGATGCTTTCAGCGACGACCGCTACGACAATTACGGGATCGAGGGCCTGTTCGAGGCGATGCCCGGGCTGATGGTCGAGGCGCGTCTCGGCCGGTTCGATGGCGCGGTGAAGGGTCCCTATTTCGGCGCCGCCGGATATTTCGCCCTGTCGCCGGAGATCATGCTGACCGCGGATTTCCAGCACACGAGGGCCGACCGCACCCTCGGCAGCGGTGACGACGTCAACTTCACCGACATGGTCTTCGGCGCCGAATACTACATGCCCGGTTCCGACATCCGTTTCTCGGGTGGACTCGGCCTGCTCGCGCAGTCGGGCGACGTCGACGAGACCGACCTGCGGTTCGAGTTCGGCGCGACGCTCTTTGCCTTCGGCGCGCCGGCGACCACCGCGCGCAGCCGCAGCTTCGACCGGCAGCGCCTGCCGGGCGTGTTCTGAGGGAGGGGGCGCCGTGTCGGTCAACACCTTCGGGCGGGTCTTCCGGGTCACCACCTGGGGCGAGAGCCACGGGCCGGCGCTTGGCTGCGTCGTCGATGGCTGCCCGCCCGGCGTCGTGCTCAGCGAGGCGGTGATCCAGCCCTGGCTCGATCGGCGCCGGCCGGGCCAGAGCCGCTACACCACCCAGCGCCGCGAAGCCGATGCCGTCGAGATCCTCTCGGGCGTGTTCGAGGGCCGCACCACCGGCACACCGATCTCGCTGATGATCCGCAACACCGACCAGCGGTCGAAGGATTATGGCGACATCGCCTTCAAGTTCCGGCCGGGACACGCCGATATCGCCTACCACCTGAAATACGGCATCCGCGACTATCGCGGCGGCGGCCGATCCTCGGCGCGCGAGACGGCGGCGCGGGTCGCGGCGGCCGGGGTCGCCCGCGCCGCCCTCGCGGAACTCGCTCCCGGCCTGAGGGTCCGCGGCGCGATGGTGGCGATGGGCGCGCGGCAGATCGATCCCGGTGCCTGGGACTGGGAGGAGGTGGAGAGGAACCCGTTCTGGTGCCCCGACGCCCATGCCGCGGTCGAATGGGCAGGCTATCTCGATGAACTGCGCAAATCGGGCAATTCGATCGGCGCGGTGATCGAGGTCAGGGCGACGGGCGTGCCCCCCGGCCTCGGCGCGCCGGTCTACGCGAAGCTCGACACCGACATCGCCACGGCGCTGATGTCGATCAACGCCGTCAAGGGCGTGGAGATCGGCGAGGGGATGAAGGCGGCGACGCTCACCGGCACCGACAATGCCGACGAGATCACGATGGGGCCGGACGGGCCGGTGTTCTCCTCGAATCACGCGGGCGGCATCCTCGGCGGCATCTCCACCGGGCAGGAGATCGTCGCGCGGTTCGCAGTGAAACCCACTTCCTCGATCCTTCAGCCGCGCCGGACCATCACCGAAACCGGCGAGGAGACCGAGATCGTGACCAAAGGCCGCCACGATCCCTGCGTCGGCATCCGCGCCGTGCCCGTGGGCGAGGCAATGCTCGCCTGCGTCCTCCTCGACCACCTGCTCCTGCACCGCGGACAGGTCGGCGACCGCGGCGGCCGGATCGGCCCCGCCTGAGGTCCTGCCCGGGGTGTCGTTAACACTTGGGCAGGTTTTATCCACGCTTCTGAATCAAAGGCTTAAGGTGGTTTCCACGCGTGGGCGCCGTTCGCCCGCGCCCGCCGGGAAGGTCGGGTCGTCCAGAACCATGCCGGTGCCGAGCCACGATGGCGAAGGCTCCGCGCGTGCCCGACCGCCCTTCGGCCCGGGGCCGATCCCCGTTCACAGCACTGCGCCCATGCAAGCCCTTGTGCCACCATGCCCGCGCGCGCCACTATGCTTCCGCATCCGGCGGCAGGGAGGTGCAGCTTGGTTGAGATCGCAACGCTCTCCGACAAGGAGGCGATCGAGCGCGAGGCGCCGGTCGGAGAACGCTGGACGGCGCGCACCCTCTACGAGCAGCTCGCGGAGACCGCTTCGCGCCACGGCGATCGCCCGGCGGCGAGTTTCCAGCTCCAGGCCGGGCCGAAGGACAGGGCCGTCACCCTGACCTGGGCCGAACTCCACGCCGAAGTGACGCGTGCGGCCAATCTTTTCCGCCGGCTCGGGATCGGCGACGGCGACACGGTCGCCTACGTGTTGCCCAACTGCCTCGAGGCAGTGGTCGCGCTCCTCGCCGGCGCCACCGCCGGGCGAGTGCTGCCGGTGAACCCGCTGCTCGCGCCCGAGGTCATAGCCGATCTCCTGCGCGAGGCCGGCGCGCGGGTGGTGGTGACGCTCGCGCCGTTCCCGAAGACCGGTCTCGCCGAGGAGGTCGCGCAGGCGGTCGCCCTTGCCGGCTGCATTGTCCATGTCGTCGAGGTCGATCTCGTGCGCTATCTCGGCGGACCGACGCGATGGCTCGCGCCGATGATGCGGCCGAAGCGGGTCACGCAGCACCAGGCCGCGATCCACGATTACGGCCGGGCCATCGCCGCCGAGAACCCGGACCGCCTCGCCTTCGTGGAAGGCTCGCCCGATCGATTCGTTACCTGTTTCCACACCGGAGGGACGACCGGCCTGCCGAAGATCACTCAGCATCGGGCGCATGGCATCCTCTACAACGGCTGGCTCGGCCGGTACTGCCTGTTCGACGAGCGCGACGTGCTGATCTGCCCGCTGCCGATGTTCCACGTCTTCGCCGCCTACCCGGTCTTCATGTCCTGCCTCGCGAGCGGCGCGCATTTCGTCATGGTGACGCCGCAAGGCTACCGTGGGCCCGGGGTGTTCAGGAACTTCTGGAAGCTCGTCGAACGCTGGCGTGTCACCTTCATGATCACGGTGCCCACCGCCGCCGCGATGCTGATGCAGCGGCCCGTGGATGCCGATGTCTCCTCGCTCCGTCTCGCGGTCTCGGGCTCGGCGCCGATGCCGGTCGAGCTTTTCGAGCGGTTCGAGGCCGCAACCGGCGTCCGGGTGCTCGAGGGTTACGGGCTGACCGAAGCGACCTGCCTCGTCGCCATCAACCCGCCGCATGGGAAACGCAAGGTCGGCTCGATCGGCTTTCCTTTCCCCTACACCGAGGTCCGCATCCTCCGCTGCGACAACGAGGGACGCGTGCTCAGGGAATGCGCCACCGACGAGATCGGCGAGATCTGCGTGAAGAACCCCGGCACCACGCCGGGCGAGACCTATACCGACCCGCCGCGCAACCGCGGGCTCTATACCGGGGAAGGGTTTCTGCGCACCGGCGATCTCGGCCGGATCGACGCCGACGGCTACATCTGGATCACCGGCCGGGCCAAGGACATCATCATCCGCGGCGGCCACAACATCGATCCGGGGCCGATCGAGGACGCGCTGATGAAACATCCCGACGTTGCCGCCGCCGCCGCGGTCGGCGAGCCGGACGCGCATTCGGGCGAGGTGCCGGTCGTCTATGTCGAACTCTGCGAGGGATGCTCGGTGGATGAGCGGAGCCTCCTTGCCTTCGCGCGGGCGCATGTGCCGGAGAAGGCGGCGGTCCCGAAACGTATCGTGATCCTGCCGGAACTGCCGAAGACGGCGGTGGGGAAGATCTTCAAGCCCGATCTGCGGCGCCGCGCGATCATGCGCGTCTTTGACGAGGCTCTCGCCGCCGCCGGTCTCGAGGCGCGGGTGGTAAAGGTCGTCGAGGACCGGCGCCGGGGTCATGTCGCAATGATCGATCCCGGCTCCGGTGTCCGGGACGAGGCGGCGGTGGCCGCCGCGCTCGGATCTTTCGTCACGCCCTGGGATTGGCTCGACCGGCCTGGCTGACCGGGCTCGGCATTCCGGGGTCCGTGCAGGACCCCTGATGCTCGCGTCAGGAACGCGACGGTTCAGGCGCCCGCGATGCGCACTCGGGCCTCGTGGGAGTCGCGAGCGTCCCTCGCCCCTCGTCGGCCAGGATCATCAGGGCATCGTCGAGGAGCTCTGCTGTGCCCGGCATGGCGTTCGTGCCCGCGTAGGTGCGCAGCGCCGTGATGATCTCGAACATCTGCTGGTGGTTCTCGGGGGTATACATTCCGCCCTTTCTTAACTGTTCTGCTCGTTTCGCCAAGGCGGCTGCCGCCCGAGAAAGGCGCACCGCCCGTCTCATCTACGGCCGAATCGGCGCACCGGAACAGCAGCAAGCCATGGCTCCGGACGCAGCGAGCGGGATATCGCTCACTTAAGTAAAGCAGTTTCTACCGGAAGAAAGCTGTTTCCATCCGCTTGCTCGGTCGGCGGAAACGGGACCGGCACCGGCCCCATTCCGGGCGATAGTGTGCCGAAGCGGCGGCGTGGCGCGAGAGCCCTGTGCAAGACCCGGGGGCGGGGATATAAGGCTGGCAAGCAAGACCCGGGGATTGCCGCACATGTCCGAGGAATTCTACCGCATCAAACGCCTCCCGCCCTACGTCTTTGCGGAGGTGAACCGGCTCAAGGCCCAGTATCGCGCCGAAGGCCGCGACATCATCGACTTCGGGATGGGCAATCCCGACATGGATACGCCCGCCCATATCGTCGACAAGCTCATCGAGACCGTGCGACGGCCGCGGACGCACCGCTATTCCGCATCGAGGGGCATCACCGGCCTCAGGCGAGCGCAGGCGGGCTATTACGCGCGGCGTTTCGGGGTGAAACTCGACCCCGAAACCGAGGTGATCGCCACGCTCGGCTCCAAGGAGGGGCTCGCCAATCTCGCGATGGCGATCACCGCGCCAGGCGACGTGATGCTGGTCCCGAACCCGAGCTATCCGATTCATCCCTACGGTTTCATGATCGCGGGCGGCACGCTCCGGCACGTGCGGGCGCTCCACGACGGACGGTTCGACGAGGACGAATATCTGCGCGCCCTCGAACGGGCGGTGATTCATTCGGTGCCGTCACCGGTGGCGATGGTGGTGAACTTCCCGTCGAACCCGACTGCGCAGGTGGTGGACCTTGCCTTCTACCGGGAACTGGTGCGGTTCGCGCGGAAGCACCATCTCTGGGTGCTCTCGGACCTCGCCTATGCCGAGGTCTATTTCAACGACAGCCCGCCGCCCTCCCTCCTCGAGGTCGAGGGGGCAAAGGAGATCGCGGTAGAGTTCACCTCGCTCTCCAAGACCTATTCGATGCCAGGTTGGCGGATGGGTTTCGCGGTCGGCAACGAGCGGCTGATCGCGGCGCTGACCCGGATCAAGTCCTATCTCGACTACGGGGCCTTTACGCCGGTGCAGGTGGCGGCGGCCGCCGCCCTCAACGGGCCGCAGGATTGTGTGGAGGAGATCCGCGCCGTCTACCGGTCGCGGCGTGACGTGCTCGTCGATGCGATGGCCCGTGCCGGCTGGATGATCCCGGCGCCGCCGGCGACGATGTTCGCGTGGGCACCGGTGCCGCCTCCCTTCCGCAAACTCGGATCGATGGGATTCTCCAAGATCCTGCTCAGTGAGGCGGAGGTGGCGGTTTCTCCTGGCGCCGGTTTCGGCGAATACGGCGAAGGATTCGTCCGGCTCGGTCTCGTCGAGAACGAGCACCGCATCCGCCAGGCGGCGCGCAACGTCCGCCGGGTGATGGCGAATGCCGACGCGATCCTCGCGCGCCATCGCGGCGAGGAAGAGGCAGCCTAGAGCGTTTTCAGCGAAAGCGGGTACCGCTTTCGCGGTTCGAAAACACGACTATTCCATGACCCTCCATGCGGTCGGGCCGCGCACATCCGCCGGGGTCGTATCGGCGGGGTGGACGGCGCCCTTGCTCCGGTCGGGCGCGTGGCCTAGGAGGTGCGCTTCCCACCTGCCCAAGCGGAGCGCGCCCATGTCCGAACCTCTCCGTCTCGGCCTTGCCGGTCTCGGCACCGTCGGCACCGGCGTCGTGCGCGTCGTTCAGGAGAATGCCGCCTGCCTCACCGCGCGGGCCGGTCGCCCGATCGAGATCAGCGCGATTTCGGCCCGCTCGCGCCACCGCGACCGCGGCGTCGATATCTCGGGTTACGCCTGGGAGGACGATCCCGTGACGCTGGCGCGGCGCGACGACGTCGATCTCGTGGTCGAGGTGATCGGCGGCGAGAACGGCCCGGCCAAGGCGACGGCAATGGCTGCGATCGGCGCGGGCAAGCATGTGGTCACCGCCAACAAGGCGTTGCTCGCCCGCCACGGCCAGGCCCTCGCCGAAACGGCCGAGGACCGCGGCGTCGCATTGAGGTTCGAGGCGGCGGTCGCGGGCGGAATCCCGGTGGTCAAGGCGCTGATCGAGGGGCTCGCCGC